>CAIXSC010000533.1 GCA_903921945.1 uncultured Planctomycetaceae bacterium | reverse complement strand
TCGTTCAGCGTCCGGATCGCGCCGCGAGTGATTCGATCGACCTCATCCCACGGTCCGCCTTGCCGCAGAATCGCCTCGAACACCCGTCCCACAAAGAGACTGGTGAACAGTGTGTGCTCGTTTTGGTGGAATAGCAGGTCGCGATGGAACTCCAAGTAACCCGGTAGGACATTTGTCGCCACGAGCCGCAGCACCGCTTCCGCCTGCCCGGCATCGGCGAAGGCCGGCGATTGAAATCGCAAGGTCCCCAAACGCCGCTCGAGCCCTTCCACCACCCACTTCCAGATCGCCTTGCCCTGGGGATCCGAGGGTGGAATGGCCGGCACGGCTGGCGCGACCGGCACGGCTGGCGCGACCGGCATCGCTGGCGCGACCGGCCCTGTTGTTGCCGCGACTGGCCCGGTCCGTTCAGCCATCTCGGACGGATTGGCCGCTGCCGGATTGGCTGCCGTCAGCATGGCCGGTGCTTTGGACGTGGGGGCCGCAGCTGACATGTCGGGCTTCGACATGTCCGGCTTGGGTGGGGCCGGATGGTTTGCTAATTCGGCAGCAAACAGTTTATTGAGGTTGGCGAGGAATTGCGGGTCAGGCGAGCCAGCGGAGAAATTCAGGTAGCCAAGTACTTGATCCCGCTCGGTTTCCAAACCGGCGGAGGGCAAGGCGGCCGATTGAGCGGGAACTGGGTCGGACATCGCGGGACAACCTTGAACGCACATCCGTCAAAAAGAAACCGCAAGTCTAGGCCGTCGGCGGGCGATGGTCTAGGCGTCGCACGGCCCAAGCGTTTGCCGTATCGTGTGTTACCGAGTTACCGGCCGCCTCCGAAGGCCGCCCTGCCCATCCCCCGCCACCTTCGCCCAACCGTGTTTCGCTATGTCTTCAGCCACCATCCGACTGGAATTTCCGGCAGACGATATCGCTGTCCTGACGTTTGACGACCCGGTCCGCCGCGTGAACGTGCTATCCCGCGAAGTGCTCGACGCGTTCGCCCAAACACTCGACACGCTGGCGGCCCGCGCGGACGACGTCCGTCTTTCCGGGCTCATCATTTGCTCGGGAAAGCCCGGCAGTTTTCTCGCCGGAGCCGACGTCTTCGAGCTGGCCCGTCGCGTAGCCACGGCCGACAGCCGGCAGATTGAGGCGGCATGCCAGCGAGTTCACTCGCTGTTCGGACGACTCGCCGCGCTTCCCTTTCCCACCATCGCCGCCGTGGCGGGCACTTGCCTGGGCGGTGGCACGGAGCTGGCGAGTTGGTGCGACCGCCGCGTGATTGCGAATTCCCCCCGAGCCCCTTCCGCCGACCACGCGACCTCGATCGGTTGCCCCGAAGTCCACCTGGGAATGTTTCCAGGCTGGGGTGGCACAGTCCGGCTGCCGCGAATCATCGGACTCGCAGCCGCCGTCGACCTCATCACGACCGGCGAGCCGCTGGACGCCGATACCGCCATCCGTCTGGGCTGGGCCGACGACCACGCAGCCACCCCTCAGTTGCTAGACACGGCGATCGCTCTGGCCCGCCGCGACCACGAGTCCGGAGCCTATCGCTTGGACCGCGAACGACGGACTGGCCCCGTGCCGTTTCCCGACGCGGAACGCGACTGCCTGGCGACCATGGTCCGCGCCCGAATCCGCCACAAGACCAAAGGCCGCGATCCAGCCCCGGAAGCGGCACTCGATCTAATCCTGGACGGCAGCCGCCTGCCCGCCACGGCCGCCTGCCAACTGGAAGCCGCTCGCTTGGCCGCCCATTGGGGCTGCCCCACACATCGAGCGCTGGTCCATGTCTTCCTGCTGCGCGAATGGAATCGCAAAACGCGCCCCGCCCCAGCCGCCACCCCCCAGAATGCGGCTCGCCCGACCGACAACCCTGCCAAGCCCGCCAACGTGCCTGCCAACGTGCCCGCCAACATCGGACTGGCGGATCGCAGGCCAGCGGATGCGGCCCCAGCCGAGGCCACACCAGCGGTTGGCGAAACGGCGGGGGGAATCACGTCCGTGGGCGTTATCGGGGCGGGCATCATGGGGGGCGGGATCGCGGCCGTTTCGTTGCGCCGCGATCTCGGGGTGACGCTTTACGATGCCGCGCCGGAATCGCTCGCGCGGGGCGCCGAGCGTGTCCGCGACGATGCCTCGTACGACAAACGACTTAAAGGCCCCGACCCGATTCGGCGGGCCGAACTGTCCCGCCGGTTGCGAGTTGTCGATACGCTGGAACCGCTCGCGAGCCTGCCGCTGATCGTTGAAGCGATTGTGGAGAACGCCGACGCCAAACGCGAACTCTTCGCGCGACTGGAGGCGTTGGTCGCCGACGACACGATCCTGGCTTCCAACACCTCCACCATTCCCATCACTCGCCAAGCCGCGCATCTGCGGCGTCCCGAGCGTTTCTGTGGCATGCATTTCTTCAATCCGGTGCGGATCTTGCCGCTCGTGGAGATCATCCGCGGGGCCGCAACCAGCGACCAGACGGTGGAACGAGCGCTCGCGTTCGCTCGCCGCATCGGCAAATCGCCGATCGTCGTCAACGATGGCCCGGGCTTCTTGGTGAACCGCGTCCTCTTCCCGTACCTCAACGAATCGCTGCAACTGGTGAGCGAGGGTGTGCCGATGGAGGAGGTCGAGGCGGCGGCGATCGACTTCGGAATGCCGATGGGGCCGCTCGAACTGTACGACATGGTCGGCATCGACACGGCGCTGTTCGCTGGCCGAGTCATCTGGAGCGCCTTCGCCGATCGAGTGCAAGCGTCGCCGATCCTGCCCGCGTTGCTGAAGGCCGGCCGGCTGGGCCATAAGAGCGGTGCCGGTTTCTTTCGCTACCCGGCGCCTGGCGCCGCTGGCCCCAATTCGGGTCGTCAGTCCGATCCCGCCCTGGAACCGATCATTCGCGATTACCTTAGCCCGCCTCGGGCCACGCCACGCCGTGAAATGGTCGATCGCCTGCTGTTCCCGATGCTCTTCGAAGCGGTGCGGGCGCTGGAGGATCGCATCGTCGACGACCCGCGTGTCATCGACTTTGGTGTCATGCATGGCCTGGGATTCCCCGCGTTTCGCGGCGGCCTGATGTTTTGGGCCGATCAAGAAGGGCTTGCGGCGATTCTGCAGCGGAACGAGCCGTTCCGCGCGCTCGGTCCGCGTTACGAACCGCCTCGACTGCTTCGCGAACTTGTCGAACGCCAAGCTTCGCTCTATTCGCTCGTTCCAACCGATTGTTCCACCGCCTAGGTACCCCTATGTCATCGTTCAAGGATTCCCCTCGAATGCCCGCACAAGAACGCAGGACTGACAGCAAACGGTTGTCAAGCAACAGCCGCCGCGAGTGGCTGGCGAATTGGGGCACACTGGCCACCGGTTGCCTTGCCACTGGCTGCCTTACGACTGGCGCGTTCGGAGCCGCAGCGGCGGTGGAAATGGCTCGTGCCGCCGATGCCACCGCGCCGGGCAGCCAAGTGCTCGACCGCACCACTTCCATCAAACTCACGCGACTCACCGCGACGCCCGTCGCGCGAAAGGTGTTCCTTAAACTGGAAACCAACCTGGGCGTCACCGGCTGGGGCGAAATCGACCAACTGGAAACCAAGGTCGCGGCGACGCTCGCTCAATCGCTGTTCGAACTGCTCAACGGCGAGAACCCGACGCGGATCGAATACCTGTGGCAAAAGATCTATCGATCCCACCGCGACATGCGCGGGGGACCGTTCATGACCCACACCCTGGCCGGCATCGACATGGCGTTGTGGGATATCACCGGCAAACTCTGGGGCGTTCCTGTGCATCGACTGCTCGGTGGACCCGCGCGCGACAAGGTGCTGATGTATCCAACCGCGAAAGCCACGAAAGTCGGCGCCGGCCCGCAACCGTTTTCCGCCACGCCTCAATTGATCGAGCAGCATGTGCGGAACATCGAAAACGCCCGCAAGCAAGTCGGCCCCGACGGTATCGTCATGTTCGACGCGCACTGCGCCTTGCCGCCGCCGTTCCTGATTCAACTGGCCGCCGCCATCAAGCCCTTCGACGTGCTCTATATTGAAGAGCCGGCCGTGCCCGGCAACATCGAAGTCTTCAAGCGGCTCAAACAGCATATCCCGATACCGCTCGCCGTCGGCGAACAGGCCCGGACGATCTGGGATGTGATTACCTATTTGCAAGAAGGCTGTGCGGACATTCTACAAGTCGATTGTGCCCATACGGGTGGCATTTCGCAAATGCGGAAGATCGCGACGCTTGGTGAAGCCTATCAAGTGCCGCTGGCCCCGCACTGCGTGACCAGCGACCTGGGCGCCACCGCCAGTCTGCATGTCAGCGCCGCGATCCCGCTATTTTTGATCCACGAGTACTATCCGAGCATTTCCCCGCCGGGACTCGTGCGTAAAGATTGGACGATTGACAAAGATGGCTACGCGTCGCTGCCCAGCCTCCCCGGAATCGGCTGTGAAATCGACGAGGGGAAACTGGCTGAACTCGCGAAAAACCCCAGCCCGCCCGAATGGCCCACCCGAGGACGACTCCCCGACGGCTCGATTTCCGATTATTGAAAACAGCGGGTGACGGGTGGCAAACCCGCGGTGAAAACCGTGCGGGCGATGGTAAATAATAGGGGCCGAAGTGATAACGAAAGAAAACAAGGGAAACCGAGGGCAAAGCGAGTGGAAACCAGGGAATGGCGGAGAGCTTCGTCGCCCGCCGCGATCGAACGGGCCGGTGGGCTGGCAACCCTCTTCTTCGTACGACGGACATC
>CAIXSC010000532.1 GCA_903921945.1 uncultured Planctomycetaceae bacterium | reverse complement strand
TTGGCGGCTGGACGGCGCCAGCGGTTGGTGGCGATGAGCGGCACGGAGCAACCGCATCGGCAGTCGGCGGTGGTGGAGCGGTTGGAGCCATTGTGCGCCGCGGTGGCCGCGATGGGGGAGCCGCTTTGGTTCGGCGGCCAGTCGACGTCTGTCGCCCACGAGGCTGAGTCTGCACCCGAGTTGCTAGCGATGTGGGAGGCGTATCGCGAGGTGTCGCCATGCCAATCGCTGGCGATCCTGCCACTTGGAGTGCCGTCGCCGTTGGGCACGCTGGTATGCGAGCGGATCGAGCGATCGTTGGACGCGTCGGTCGCCGAAGTTTGGAGGAAGCTGGAACCCCACGCGGCGACGGCCTTGGCGAACGCCCGCGTGGTGAGTCGGATTCCCGGGCATCGGTTTTGGCTGCGATGGGCGAAAGCGGGGGGAGGAAGGGCGGGACAACGCGGGGCGGCGTTGGTGGCGGCGCTCGCGGTTGTCGTGGCGTCGCTGGGACTCGTCCCGGCCGAGTTGAAGGTGCAAGCGGCGGGGGAATTGCGAAGTGTCGCGCGGCGCGAGGTGTTCGCGCCGGCCGACGGGGTCGTCGAGGCACTGCATGTCGAGCATGGCCAGTTGGTCGCGGCGGATGCGGTGTTGCTGGTGGTGCATTCGCCGGAACTGGACAGGCAGTGGCAGGAGGCGCGGGGCGTTGCGGACAGCCTCCAACGTCAGCTCGCGTCGGTCCAGTCGCAACGGTTGCAAGCCCGGGCGGGGGACTCGGCGACCCGACAGCGGGCCGCGGCACTGGCCGCCGAGGAGGAACAATTGCAGACGCAGCGGAAGTCGCAAGCCGAACGGGTCGCGCTGCTGGAAGGTCGCCGCCGGTCGCTGCAGGTGCGTAGTCCGATCGCCGGGCGGATTGTGAGCTGGGGTTTGCGCGACCGGCTATCGGGCCGGCCGCTGCGGCGGGGCGATCCGTTGCTGACGGTTGCCGGCGATGGCGGGCCGTTTGAATTGGAGTTGCGAGTGCCGGAGCGAGTGGCCGGCCGGGTGTTGGCGGCGGCCGACGGGGCGACAGGCGGACACGACGTGGCCTGGACGTTGGCGAGCCGTCCCGAGGCGACGCGGCGCGGCAAGGTCTGCGAGCTTGCCAGACGCTTTGATTACGACGAATGGGGCGGCGGCTTTTTGCGAGTCCGCGTGGCGCTGGAGGATGGCGCCGCGCTGGAAACAGCGCCCCGGGAAGTCGGCGAAATGGTCGCGGCGAAAATCGCTTGCGGCCGAGTTTCGCTGGCCGAATCCTGGTTCTTCGAATTGATCGACACGGCGCGGCGTTGGTGGTGGCTGTGATGCGGTCGCCCAGCGACGGGAGCAAGAACGATGGATAGCACGCGATGTTCGGACGGACGTTCGAGAGCGCCGGCGGGAACAGCCAAGGCGCCGACGCACGTCGTCAGGACAGTGGCCAAGACAGTGGCGGAGACGATGGTGGTGACGATGGCGATCGCGCTGGCGGTGTCGCTGTCGGTGTTGGTGGGGGCCGAGGAGGAAACGCGGACGATC
>CAIXSC010000531.1 GCA_903921945.1 uncultured Planctomycetaceae bacterium | reverse complement strand
GCGAATTGGAACCACACTGACGGCGATTCTTGGCGACTGACGGCGATTCGCGGCGACTGACAGCGATTCTTGGCGACTGACAGCGATTCGCGGCGGGTTTTTGGACAGCCCGTGGGGAATCCTCGCCGGGGCAGCGTGCGCTGTTCGCTCGGCATTGGCTTTCCGAGCCGTGTTGGAGCTGTTTCCGAGCTATCCTGGAGCCGTTTTCGGGGCGTCTTCGAGCCGTCTTCGAGCCGCTTTCGGGGCGTGCTGCATGCGGCTGGGTAGTCACTGCGAGTCGCAGGCGGCGATGACGGCCGTCGCGAGCGCCATGGCGGCGGTTTCGATTCGCAAGATGCGGCGGCCCAAGCCGACAAGCCGCCAACCCGCGTGCAGCGCGGTGGCGATTTCGTCGGCCGAAAAACCGCCTTCGGGCCCGACCGCGGCGAACACCGGTGTCTCCGGAGATGTCAAACGCACCGCGTCAAGGAATTCGCCAAGCGACTCGCCGCTGTCTCGATTGGCGACGCGTGCGACGGTTGCCGTGTTGCGTGTTTCGCCACTGCCTTCGTCGGTATGTTCTTTGGCTTCTTCGTCGGTTTTTTCGAGGGCCTTTTGTGGGGCCCTTTCTTGGCCCCTTTCGTTGGCCTTTTCGTTAGTCCGGTCGTCAGTTTTGTCGTCAGTTTTGTCTTCTGTGGTCGTCCGGGGGACGGTGCGTGGATCGGCGCCCGAGTGGGAACCGGATGTGGGCCAAAGCGCGGGTGGGTGAGCGGCGCGACGAATGGCGTCGACGGGGGCGCTGACAACGAAGTCGCTCCAAGCTAACGGCGTGGAGATCGCCATGAGTCGATTTCGTCCGCACTGTTTGGAAGCCTCGATGACCGCTCGGCGGAGCTTTTCCAGCGTGCCGCCCTCGGGTTGAGCGACCCCTCGGGAGGTTTCGAGCGGCACGCATTCGGCCACGCCCAACTCGACTAGCTTCTCGATGAGCCAACGTTGGCGATCGCCTTTGGGGAGAGCGACGCCGACGACCAGCTTTCGGGGAGATTCGCGGTCGACCACCTGATGCGAACGCACGAATACTTCGACGGAGGATCGGCGCAGGCGCCCGACTTCGCCTTCGAACTCGCGTCCCGTGCCGTCGAACAACGCAATCACGTCCCCGGTCTTGGCCCGGAGCACATGGAGCAAGTGATGGGCTTCCGCATCCACCAACTCGATGGTGTCTTCGGTGATGGGCGGTTCGACAAAAAATCGCGACGGCATGGAAGGTCGGGGCGGTAGAGTGCCGCCCACTCCCCAGGAGCGAATGAAAGCCAGAATCAGGGTGGACAAGGACGAAGGAATGCGAGAACGAATGAATGGAAGCGGGGAATTTATCCGATAAGACAAAAGGAAGCGATTCCACCAGTCATGCCGATGGCGACGACCCGGGGCTCTGCGGCGATGCTCGGACGCGAGCCGCGTTTGCGGTTTGGCCGGCGGCTCGGCGAATTGAGCGGAGACGACGCGCGATGCAACGCAATTTTCCACGAATGAACGCGGATGTCGGAGCGGACGATCCCGTCTTGCGGACAGGGGCTGCCGCGGACGCTCTCCAGGGTCGAGGCATCGCATGGTTTTCGGGATTTTTCCCGGGAGCTAGCCAGGTTGAAGCGCTCGCGCGGTTGGCGTTTTTGCAGGCGAGCGGCCAGCCGGTCGGACATCTGCACGGCGAGCCGGGTTGTGGAAAGACCTGGGTTTTGCGTCGTTTCGCCTCGGAATCGCGCGGCGAGGACCGTGAGGTCGGCTATCTGGATGTTGGCGGTCATGACGGCCGGGAGACGCTCCTGGGCATCGCTGAATTGCTTGGAGTTCGACTGACGGTGCATGACGCGCGATATCAGTTATGGCAGGCGATCAGCGACCGTCTCCGTGAACATCGACTCATGGGTTGGAGGACCCAGTTGCTGTTCGATCATGTCGATGAAGCGGGGTCGGAAGTGGCCAGCTTGATCGGCCGGCTGGCTCATGCGGCCGAATCGCCCGGCAGCCGTTTGATACTTGTCGTCGCCACGAGCCGGCTCGACGGGCTGCGCGATTGCCCGGGACTGGAAGACCGCGTTGGTTTGCGAATCGCGGTCGAACCGTGGAACGCCTCGGAAATCGGCGAATTTGCGGGCCGATTCGCGCCCGCGGCCGTGTGGGAGCCTGAGGCGATCGACACGCTGTGGCGCCTATCGAACGGTCGCCCCCGGGAAGCTCGCCGACTCATCGAACTAGGGCTCCAGGCTGCCGAATTGGAGCAACTTGCGGTTGTCTCTGCCGACTTGTTGGAATGCGTTCACGGCGAGTTGCTCGCCAGCCTGTGAACCTCGGCGCGGCCATCCCTTCCCGCGCGAAGTTTTCGTTACAATGCGGCGTCGCGCCGAACTCGGCGTGTTTCCGGTAACGCGGCGATGACCGATAGGCGGCCGCTCTTTGGGGCGGACGAGCGATGGCCGAAGGCGAGAAAATCGAAACCCTGGTGGAAGAGCCACCGGTTGACCTCCGCAGTCCGGGATGGGCGGCGTTGTTCGCGTGGTTGGTTCCCGGGGCGGGGCACTGGTACCAGCGACGCTATGGCAAAGCCGTTTTGTTTGCCGTCTGCGTGCTGGGCACCTATTTTTATGGCCTGGCCATCGGCAGCGGACACGTGGTGTACGCGTCGTGGAACCGTGCTGACTTTCGTTGGCAGTACGTCTGTCAGCTTGGTGTTGGCGTGCCGGCGATGCCCGCGTTGGTGCAAAGTCGACGAGTAATGCGTGACAAGGAGCCGTTGTTCGCCGACGTGCTGGCTCCGCCTCGACAACCGGTTCGGCCCAACGACCACGATCATCTGGCCGATTGGCACCTGGATCTCTCGTGGCGATTTGATCTGGGAACTCTCTACACCATGGTGGCGGGTTTGCTGAACATCCTGGCCGTGTTCGACGCCTATTCAGGACCGTTCATCGCCCATGCGATCCGCGCGAAGGCGATTGCCGACGCCGCCCGCGAGCGGACCGAAGCGGCCGCGTCCTCGGCTGCTTCGTCGGCTGCGAAGTAACGACGAACAATCAGGAAAAGCAGCGGGTGCGAAGATGGCCGTCAGTTTACTCGGATCGTTCTTTCCCTCGACTCAGATTTGGCATGTGGTGCCATTGATGATCGCGGTGAGCCTTGTGTACGGAGCGACTCGGTTCGAACGCTGGCAAGACATCCTTGAACACTCCCTGCGGTTCGCCATTTGGGTGTTCGGGTTCCTGGCCGTTTTTTCCGGCTTGCTGCTGTGGATGTCCTGGCGGCTCTAGCCCCGGATGATTCAGGCATTGGGCGAATCAATAGCCGCAAATTAAGGCGAGCCGCGGCCAATCGAGGTGAGCCGCGGCCAATCCAGGTGAGCCGCAGCCAATCCAGGTGAGCCGCAGCCAATCCAGGTGAGCCGCAGCCAATCCAGGCGAGCCTTGGCCAATCGAGGCGAGCCGCGGCAGCCACTGCTTGCCGCGAATCAAGTCGCCAGGACTGGCGACGGACAAGATGTCCGTCGTACAAAAGAAAGCGTCTTCGAGCCACCGACACGATTGCAGCGTCCTGTCCGCGCGACCCCTCCGCCCGTAAACGCCACCGACCGCCCATCCGTACGACGGACATCTTGTCCGTTGCCGCTGGAGTCGGAATTCGACACCGCGTCGCGATTGCGGCTTGGAGTCCCG
>CAIXSC010000530.1 GCA_903921945.1 uncultured Planctomycetaceae bacterium | reverse complement strand
TGGAAGGCCTGTGGACGCCCCGTGTTGTCGCCGACGCGGCCGGGTGCGCGCCCAGTTGCAATGCCTGCGGACAAGTCTGCCCGACCGGCGCGATCCGGGCCCTGCCGCTCGAAGAGAAGCGGCACGCTCGAATGGGGCTCGCGATCGTCGATTCGCCGACCTGCCTTCCCCATGCGAATCGGGAAGCTTGCCAGTTATGTGTCGACGAATGCATCGCGGCGGGCTACCACGCGATCGAGTTCCTACGGGTCCACACCCAGGTCGATGGGAATGGAGAACCGATCGAAGGATCGGGATTCGCCGCGCCGGTCGTGCTCAGCGATAAGTGTGTGGGATGCGGTCTCTGCCAGATGGTATGCCACCAGTTCAACGTGCGTGGGAAACAGTTGCTCGACGAGTCCGCCATCGTGGTCCACGCTGGCCCCGGACGCGAAGACCGGTTGTTGACCGGCTCCTATCGCGACCTCCGTCTCGCGACGCCCGCCGCACCACCACCGAAGCCGGCCACCTCCAGCGACGATAGCAACCCGTTCGGCCTGTAGCTTGAGGTTTCGTTGTCCAGGACACGATCGTTTCGCCTCCCCACTTCCCTACGCGCAGCGCATCCTTCATTCTTCGCTATCGAGCCTTCGTTTCTTGTCGCTTGTGCCTCATCTCATCTCCATTTCCCGCCGCTATGAAACCAACAATCTGGCATAGAATCGATTCGTTCCGCGGTTGCGAAGACGGTGAACCGCGAGCATCAGTAGCGACAGGTTCCTTAGCGACAGGTTCCTGTTCGTTGTCGCGAATCGGGTCGCGCTTCGGGTCGCGAATCGGGTCGCGCTTCCGCGCGATGGCGATCGTTCTTTCGCTTCTGCTCGGCGTGGTGGCCGCTGTCTCCGCCCAGTCGGGAGGGGCGGACGAGACGGTCCCGAAGCCGCTGGCGACGGCGGCGGGTGATACGGCGGCGGGTGATACGGCCACGGCCGCGGCGGCGGCGCCTCCCAATTTCGTCGTCATCTTCATCGACGACTTAGGCTATGCCGACATCGGTCCCTTTGGAGCGACCAAGCAGCGCACGCCGAACTTGGATCGGATGGCGAAGGAAGGGATGAAGCTGACTTCGTTCTACGCGGCGCCCGTTTGTTCGGTCTCGCGAGCGCAACTCTTGACCGGCTGCTATGGTCCTCGGGTGTCGGTGCCCGGCGTGTTTTTTCCAGGACAACGCCAAGGGCTGAATCCGGCCGAGGTGACTGTCGCCGAACAGCTCAAGGATCGCGGTTACGCCACGGCGTGCGTCGGCAAATGGCATTTGGGGGACCAGCCCGAGTTCCTTCCCACTCGCCAAGGCTTCGATCGCTACCTCGGTATTCCCTACTCGAACGACATGCAGCGGGTCGCGACCGCGACCGGCCAACGCGTCTCGCCGCTGGTGCGCGACGACAAGGTGGCGGAACTGCTGACCGATGAGCAGCAGAGCCGCATCGTCGAACGCTACACCGACGAAGCCAAAGCGTTCATCCGCGAAAACGCCGATCGTCCGTTTTTCCTGTATTTGCCGCACACGGCCGTGCATACGCCGATCTATCCCGGCGCTCGATTCGCCGGCAAGTCGAACAACGGCCGCTTCGGCGATTGGGTCGAAGAGGTGGATTGGAGCGTCGGTGAATTGCTCAACCTGCTGGCCGAACTGAAACTGGACGAACGCACGCTCGTGCTGTTCACCAGCGACAACGG
>CAIXSC010000529.1 GCA_903921945.1 uncultured Planctomycetaceae bacterium | reverse complement strand
ATGCGACTCGCGGCCGTGCCAATGAACTATTTCGCACCAACTTGGCTCTCGCAGCCGAACTCGCCGCGCTCCAAAAGCAGTTGGCGGACGATATCAACAAGCGAACCGCCCTGCCCACCGCCGCGAACTAGCGGTGCGTCGTGCCCTGTTCGCGTCAGCGTCGACTTCATCTTCGACGCCACCATTCGGGTCGCAAGCGGGTCGCAAGCGCGGTCCTCCACGGACCAGCATTCCGGCTAGCGGCTTCAACGCATAGGCTGGCAACATCGGAGCGGTCCCGCGTGCGCGGAACGGCGTACCGATCCGACCTGAAACATTACAACCTCGCAAGAAAACAATCGCGGCGAGCATTTCCGCAGTGTCACGGGTTTAGCTGGGTGATAGCTACCTGGACGCCACACGACGCGGCGGCTCGCAGTAGTTTCATTACTCTTGCGAGGCGATCGAGCGACGCATGCGGGGTTGGAAGGTTGGCATTATCGGAGGCGGCCCTGGCGGACTCTTCACGGCGTACGAACTGCAACGCGTGGTGGAGGCCCCGGTGCGGGTGACGCTCTTTGAAGCAACTGGGCGAATCGGCGGAAAGATTCTCACTCGACGCTTCGACGCACTGCCAGCCAAATACGAAGCGGGAGCCGCCGAACTGTACGACTATTCACCGGTCGACGACGATCCGCTGAAGTCGCTCGTCCATGAACTCGGTCTCACCGTGAATCCGATGGGTGGGGCGGCGGTGATCGCGAATCACCACTTGCTCGCCAACCTGGACGATATCCGCGAACGGCTCGGCGGCGACGCGGCCCAGGAATTGGTGGAATTCGATCGGCGGGCGCGAGACGCGATGAGTCCCCGCGACTTCTACGAAGCGGACCTTGGGGCGATGGTCGCGGCCCACCGCGATCAGCACTCCCACACCCTCCCTTTCGATCGCACGCTCGACCGTGTCCGGTCCACGGCTGCGCGACGTTACATCGAAGCGCTGATCCATAGCGACTTGGCCACCGAGCCGAATTTGACGAGCGTCTCGTATGGCCTGCAAAACTACGTGATGAATCATCCAGCGTACATGCAGCTGTATAGCGTCGATGGCGGCAATGAGCGCATTCCCCAAGAGATCGTTCGCCGCCTCCGAGCGGATGTGCGGTTGGGGTGTCGCGTAACCTCTGTCGAACGTCGCACGGCCGGCGCCTTGCGGATCGGCATCACGAAGGACGCGGAGACAAGCGACTACGACTTCGATTACGTGGTTGTGGCCCTGCCGAACAGCCTCTTGCCGAGCATCGAGTTTCGTGGCGAGCGATTGGCCACCGCGGTACATCGCCATCACGCCCGCTTCGACTATCCGGCGCACTACTTGCGAGTCACGATCTTGTTCGACCACGCGTTCTGGCGGCCACGTCTGAGCGAGTCATATGCGATGCTCGACGCATTCGGCGGCTGTTGCTTGTATGACGAGTCGTCACGCGAGCCTGGGGCGCGGCATGGAGTGCTTGGCTGGCTACTCGGCGGTCAAGCGGCAGCGGATGCGAACGGGTTATCGGACGAGCAGTTGATCGAGCAGGCGCTGTCCTCGCTGCCGGAGTTCCTCGCCCATGGTCGCGCGCACTTCCTGGAAGGTCGTGTCCATCGCTGGATCGATTCCGTCAACGGAATGCCCGGTGGCGCCGTGCCGGAATCGCTCGACCGTCGTCACCGCCCCGAACCGCTCGAACACCCCAACCTATTCCTCGTCGGCGACTACTTGTTCGATTCCACGCTCAACGGCGTTCTTGACTCCGCCACCTACGTGGCGCGCGCCCTAGCGGCTGAGATGGCGGCTGAGATGGCGGCTGAAATGGCGGCCGCAAAGAGCGGGACTTAGTTCTAGTCCGAGCGGACCATGGTCCAGAACCCTTGGTTACACAACATGACGCACTCACCCAACCTCCCATCGAACCGAATCCCCGGCGGCGCCGACGCGATTCCACTCGGCATGCCGCACGGCAGCACCATGCGGCGGATTGAATTTAAGAATGATCGGGCGGCGGGCCCGATCCTGATGGAATTCGCGGCTCCGGAACCTTGTTTCGCCGTGGCCGTCGGACCTGACGCCACGGCGAGCCTCGAGTTGCTCTGCGTCCCTTCGGCCGACCTCGATCGGCCGGAACTGCTGACAGGCGTGCGAGCGTGGATCGACGCGGCCGCCGATCCGGCCGAACCGAGCGTCATGATCACCTTGCACGGGGCGCAGATTTTTTGGGGCCGACGTCGCGCCGCGGTCATCGCGCCGGCCGACCGGCTGGAAGCCACCGCTCCCGCCGTGATCGAATTCTCGTTTCACGACGGGCATTTGAGAGCCATAGAACAGGCGATCGCCACTCGGTGGCCGGAACTGGAAGCCGACGCTCCGTTGGCATTCGACTTTCACGAACGATGGATACGGCGTCGCGACCAGCTTGCGGAACGCTTTCGCGAATGGGTGGCGCTGCGGGGCCGTTACGCCCGCTTGCTCCCGCTGATCCACCGGCCGCCCGTCTATCCACCGACCCTTGCCAGCCAGATCTCCGAACGGCTGCGCGAACGCACGCGGATTGCCGATCGGCTCGATTTTTGCGACCAGCAGTTGGAGGTGTTCGAGCGGGTTTACGACCGGTGCGGGGATCGCGCGAGCGAGTTCCTCCTGGCGCGGAAGGGCCACACGCTGGAGTGGATTATCATTGTGTTTCTCGCCTTTCAAACCGTCCTGCTTGTGCTCGAGCGGATCGCCGCGCTGGGAACTTAGCGCCAGGAACTCACGAAGCGATGCGTCACATCTCGATCGACGTTCTGCGAGCCGCCGCCATCTGTTTGATGATCGTGGTGCATTTTGCGGAAAACCTGTCGGGCTCGACCGTCTCCGGATGGCTGCCGGGAGGTATGGCGGCGCCGATCTTCACACTGCTTGCGGGTGTTAGCTTTCGCCTGTGGCTGCGTGGCCAAGAGTCGCAAGGCGTTCACGAGTCCACGATCACCAAGCGCGCCGTACGCCGCGGGCTATTCCTGTTTGGACTCGGGGTCGCCTTCAATGTGCTCGTCTGGATGCCCGAGGACACATTCAACTGGGACGTGCTGACGCTCGTCGGCTCCGCAACCTTGTTCTTGACGGTGGCCCGTCATCAGTCGCCCGCCGTGCTCGCACTGACAGCCGTCGCCGTGTTCGTGGCGCATCCGTTCCTCCGCGAGTCGTTGGAATTCTCGACCTACTGGACCGACGGCTACTTCGATCCCGACATGACGCTGAGCGACGTTCTGTTCGGTTACTTCGCCAACGGGTACTTCCCGATTTTTCCGTGGATCATCTACCCGGT
>CAIXSC010000528.1 GCA_903921945.1 uncultured Planctomycetaceae bacterium | reverse complement strand
TTCTTCGAGACCTTCGTGTCCTTCGTGTCCTTCGTGGTGGCTCAAACTGGGTCGAATGATCAACGCCCTTATTTAGCGAACGACAATAGGTTGGCGGGCGTCAAAGAATGGCCGCCAAAAAGGGCTCTTCTGAGGCGACACGATGGGTTGAGGTTGGCCTGCAGCCAACAGGGACAACTGTTCTTGCCTTGCGGGTGATTCCAAGTCTCTCCACCCTTCCCTTTTTCATCACACGCAAGCTTTTGAACCGAATAGGCTTGTCGCTAATTGAACGGTAATGCGCTTAGCGGGGGAAGGAATTCGTGCCGAGGATCCACCGCGCCATGCCGTCGGCATACGGGATGCGGATCAGATCGGGAATGACACGGTCGAAGGTGCGCCGCATCCACCACGCCGAGTCAGGATTGAGATAGATGATGTCGCCAGCGCGGACCAGCACGGTGGCTCGCGGGTTGTAGCGCGCCTCGATCAGGTCGACGTAGATCAACATCGGCATGCCGTCCGGCTTGTGCCGATGGACGGTCACTGTCGTCGGCGAATCGATCGGATCGAGGTACCCGGCCATGGCGACTCCGGTCACGACATCGATCTCGCGTTCCCGGGGCAACACCAACCCCACGCCTAGTTCGCGGTCGCGATCGCCAACCTGAAACCGCACCGCGTTGGTCTTGCTCAATTGACCGACCACCCAGAAGACTTCCGCACGTCGGCTGGGGACCATGACCACGTCCCCCGGTTCCAGTTTGACATCGGTGTGATTCAGGATCTGGCCGGGAGTGCCCCGGAGCGGGATGCGGAGGATCTTCTTCGGATCCTCCGTGTCGTAGTCGTACTCGTCGTATTCGTCCGGTCGCACTGGAATGCGTTCCAGTTCCCCGACGCGGCGATGCACTTCCACGAAGTCGCCTGCCAGTTCGGTCAAACCATTCGCCGACGCGAGCGCGTGCCCGACATCGTTTTGATACTTCGGCAGCGCTTGCACGCCCGGTTGTTTCACCTCGCCGAGAACGACGACGTCCACCGCGCTTTTTTCCGAGATGGAAATGACAACACGTGGATTCTGCAGAAAGCCGTTCGCGTAGGCACGCGTGATCGCATCCTGGGCTTCGAGCAGATTCATATCTTTGACGTTCACGGCCCCGACCAGCGGCAAGTGGACCGCGCCATTGGCCATCACACGCGCTTTGAACGGCGGCGTCTCCACATTCGGGACCATGCCCGGAATGTAAACCTCCAACACGTCGTTCACGCCCAACAGATAGTCCGGCGGAGCCGGAACAACCAGATTCGCAAAGTTCAGCTTGTTCCCCACAATCCGGGTCGGCATCCGAAACGTGTCAGGCAACTGGGTCGCGGGGATCGCGTAATTGTGCAGCGGCGCGAAACAACCGCTCGCTGCGGTGGTTACCAGCAACGCGAACGTGCTCATCCACAGACGTGGGCGAATAGTTTCCAGCATGATCGTCACCAGCGAACAAGGGTGCGGCGCGGTACGCGGTCGCAGCGACAAACAACAAACCGGTTTCGCAGGTTGCTCCCGCGGTTTCGGCTATGCCGCTCGCCCGCCCTTTGACCGTCATCATGCCTGTCATCGTCTTACCGATCGCAGCGGAAAGAGCGCCGTTGCCGGCGCCCGCGCGACCGCTTCCATCCCTAGGCTGGAAACAACCGCTACAACCCCACCGCCCCGCCCGCAAAACACCACCGAATCGCCCCGCATCACCCCGACGGGATTGCCATAGGCCACGCCACAACTATGGTTTTGCGGTATGGGCACGGTGTGAGCCTCGCCCGGTGGCCGGCTGCGCTCGGTGGCCTTGGGCAGAAACGATGTCGCGGTTTGGTGGATGAAGTTCGCCGAGGAACAACGTGCATGGAGATTGAACGGATCCCGGTCGCGGAACTTGCGGACGACTTGGCGGCCGAATGGGACGCGCTGCGCCCCGCCCAGTCCACCGTTTCCAGCCCGTTCTACTCCAGCGGCTATGCGCGCATGGTGGCGGCCGAGCGGCCGAATGTCGAAGCGGGCGTGGTGCGTGTCCACGGACGGCTAAAAGCGGTTATGGCGTATGAACGATCCGGATGGTCCGCGATCCCCGCCGGCGGCGGCATCACCGACTTTCAGGGGCCGGTCACCGCGGCCATCGCAAGCACCGGGGGAGACCCGCGGGCAGCGGTCGAGTCTCCGATCGACGAACTCACGCCGAACGCTTGGCTGCGAGGCTTGCGGCTCCATCAGTGGCGGTTCCGCTATGTGCCGCCGATTTGGAAGCCGCTAGCGCCGTACCGGTTCTTCCGTATGAGCGCCCCCTATGTTGATTTGTCGGACGGGTTCGCGACATTCAAGGCGGCGATCGATGCGCGCGGTTCGGACATGATGCATCGCCACAAGCGAGGCTGCCGGACATTCGCAAAACGGCTCGGACCGGTGCGTTTCGATTTCGACAACCAAGAACCGGCACTGCTGGAACGTTTTCTGGCCTGGAAGGCGGCTCAGCATGCCGAACGGGGCACTCGGTTCGCATTCGCCGAGCCCTGGGCCAGGAGGCTCGTTGAGCGGGCGTTCGCGTCGCGCGACCCGGCCTTCCGGGGAACACTTTCGTGCCTGTTCGCGGGCGATCATTTTGTCGCTGGTTCCTTCAATCTGATCAGCGGCACCACCCTGCACGTCTGGATCGCGGCGTTCGGTCCCGAGTATTCGAAGTTCTCCCCCGGCACGAATTTCTTTCCCGAACTGATCATGGCCGCCGGAGCGGCGGGCATCCAACGGCTCGACTTCGGACACGGCGACGAGCCATTCAAATATCGGTTTGGAACATGCTTGGACGAAGTGGCGGAAGGCTGCGTCGATCGTCGCCTGCTGCTCGGTTGGGCCACTCGCAGCAGCTACGCGATCCGCGACCGCCTGCGGCAGACGGAACTGCGGCAGTGGATTCAAAAGGCGCGGCAGACAACTCGCCTGTGGGGAACGCGGCTCGGTTTAACTAGCTCATTGCCCGCTTCCGACACCGTCCACGAAGCCGCATCCGACTCGGCGCGCGAGAGCGACCAAGACCCTGCCAAGGTGGCCGCCACCGCAGCCATGGGGCTGGCCGATTCGCGGAGTTCACAATCGCTCGAACTAAACGGCTCGGAGTGACACGGCGGCACTATGCGATGGGAATGCCTGGAAGGTGTTGAGGCAGTGAGGGCTCGCGCGGCGGCCTGGGACAACCTCTGGTCGCGTAGCGACGAGACTTCGCCGACCGCCCGCTGCGAGGCCGTTTGTCTGTGGCACGCGCACTTCCACCCCAAGGTTCCGCTGCGAGTCATCGCGGTGCTCGACGGCAACGAACTGATCGCTGTGTTGCCGCTCTCATCCCGCGGGTGGCCACAAGTGGGAACGCTTCCGAGCAACGATTGGGTCGCCGGTGGAACCCTGCTGATCGATCCCGACCGCGACCTGACGCGGGTCGCGGATTGCTTGCTGGAAGGTTTGACCCATTCGCCGTTCATCGGCTGTGTTTTCCGCGGTGTGCCGATCGACCACGCGGCTTGGCGAGCGTTCACGGACGCCAGCGTGCGAGCGGGCTGGCACCATGTGCTCCAGCCGCTGCACGACATCGGCACGATCGACCTGACGCCATCCTGGCAACAAACCGAAACACGGCTCGGCGGGAATTACCGGCGCCAAATGGCCAAGGCCCAGCGGCGGCTTGAGGCGGCCGGGAAACTCGAGTTCGTGATGCGCGACAGTTCGGTCGCTGATGCCACCGGGTCGTCTTGGGAGGCGGCGTTGCGCGAAGGGTGGGAACTGGAAGCCCGCGGCTGGAAAGGCCGGGAAGGCACCGCGATCGCGCAGCAACCCGGTTTGATGGCGTTCATGGCGCGGCATGCCGCCGCACTGGCGGGACCGTCCCGCATTCCCGATCACCCCGCCTTGGCAACCGGCGGGGTCGGTGACATTGACGACGCGGGCCAGCGGGTAGCGGCGTGCGGCGTGCGGATCGCCACCTTGCGGCTTGACGGCCGCCCGATCGCCTTCCTTTACTGCTGGTTCGGCAAGGACTGTGTGTTCACGCCAAAAATCGCGTACGACGAATCGTATGCGGAATGTTCGCCTGGCAAATTGGTCTTCTACTGGAATCTCCGCGACTTGATCGGCGATGGCCACTGGCGGTTGCTCGATATGGCCGGACCGTTGGCGGACTACAACGCCAAGTGGGCGACCGGGGCCTATGCCGCGACGACCTTGGTGCTTGGGAAACCGGGACTGCAGGGCCGGCTCTTCGCGGCGGCTTACGCCGCTCGGCGCCGACTGCGTGACTGGCGAAAACGCGGTCCCACCGGCGCCTCACGAGGCCCGGCTGGGAATACGGCCAGCGATCAGGACCAACGAGCCGCATCCGCCTCGTAAAACGTGCCTTTTCCTCGGCCTTCTCTTGATTGCCCAACTTCTGGACGATATATCGATAGCAGTTGATTCTTGACCCACACCAAGGAGCCCCGCCATGTCTGGACTCTGGAGCTTACGACGCACCTGCTCGGAATATCGACACGGCGAGCAACTGAATCGTCGGGCGTTCGTGCATGCTGGCATGCTGGGGGCCGGCGGGCTGTCACTTTCGCAGTTACTGCGGAGCGATGCCCAGGCGGCTGTGGGCGGCGCGTCGCCGGGCCGGGAAACCTCCGTGATCATTCTGTGGATGCGGGGCGGGCCGAGCCACATCGACATGTGGGATCCCAAACCGGACGCTCCCGAGGAAATCCGGGGCGAATTCGGCACCATCGACACGAATGTTCCGGGCATTCAGTTGACCGATATGCTCCCGCAGACCGCCAAGATCATGGACAAATGGTCGATCGTGCGGAGCTTGCATCACCATGACGCGGGCCACTCGACGGGCGACCAGATCTGCTTCACGGGCTACAATTCGGGCCCGAACCCGGACGAAAATATCCATCCCAGCTGCGGTTCAATTGTCGCCGAACAGCTTGGGCATCAGCGCCGCGATCTGCCCGCGTACGTGATGATCCCGCGAATGGTCCCCGGCACCGGCAGCGCGTATTTGGGTGTCTCGTACAAACCGTTTGAAACGGGCGCCGACCCGGCTCAGCCGGGCCCATTCAAGGTGCAGAACTTCGCGTTGGCGGAGGGGCTCACCGTCGACCGGCTGGGCGACCGCCGCAATCTGCTCGGCAGCCTCGACCGTGTTCGCCGGGAACTCGACAACCGCGGCCACATGGAAGCGCTCGATCAGTTCGGTCAGAAGGCGTGGGACATTCTCTGTTCACCGGCCGCTCAAAAGGCGTTCGATTTGGATGCCGAACCGGCGGCGATCCGTGAACGGTATGGATTCATGCCGGCCTTCGATCCGGGCGCCTCGAATCGCTGCGGCGCGCCCGCTTGGAGCCAGCGGATGTTGCTCGCCCGACGGCTGGTGGAAGCCGGCGTGCGATTGGTCACGGTCGATCTGCGTTGGTGGGACACCCACGTGCTTGGCTTCGATTCGCTCCGGCGCGGCTTCCTGCCGCGGTGGGACCAAGCCTACACGGCGCTTATCAACGACCTCGAAGAACGCGGCCTGCTGTCCTCGACGCTGGTTGTCGCTTGGGGCGAGTTCGGCCGGACGCCGCGTGTCAATAAAGATGCTGGACGCGATCACTATCCCAATGTGTTCAGCGCCGCGCTGGCGGGAGGCCGCATTCAAGGCGGCCGAGTGCTGGGCGCGTCGGACAGCAACGGCGCCTTCCCCAAAGACAACCCCAAGCCGCCCCATGATGTGCTGGCCACCATCTACCAGCATTTGGGCGTCGACACCAAAAAGTCTTATAGGACTCCTGCCGGCCGCCCAGTCACCGTGCTGCCCAAGGGCGAACCGCTCCGCGAACTGTTCGTCTAAGCCAAACTTTTCGGTCCATACGGGATTCCTATGGGTCCCGCCGAAGATTCGTGCCACGTCCAACTTCCGCGCCACGACGCAATCCGCCGCGGCTTGCGCTGCGGGATTGCGGAACTTCAAGCGGAAAGACGCGACTTCACCGCGGCGTTGTACTTCATAACG
>CAIXSC010000527.1 GCA_903921945.1 uncultured Planctomycetaceae bacterium | reverse complement strand
GCTGCTTATTGAAAAGACCGTTGGACACCTGCGCCATGCCGTCGAAAATCCCGAGGCGCAAGCCGCGCCGGCTTGCGCCGTGACTCGGAAGTTCGGCGAGGCACGCATCCTCGGCGGGACCCACACGAATCCCGGATGGACCTATGTTTTTTGGGAAACGCAAAAGAATTCGCTCGTACGGACTGGCGCACTAGCGGACTGGCGCACTAGCGGACTGGCGACGCCGGCGGAAGGCGGTTCATCGGCGAGTTTTCCATGGGCTGGCCCGAACCGGCTGGCGCGTTGGGGGGTGGCAGCGGCCGGTGGGTAGGCCGGAACGCCTGCGTCGTTGAGATGCCGCCCGCGGCGGGCGGCATGCCAACTCCGGGGTAAGCCAGCGACGCTCCGTTCGGCGTCAGCGAACTTGGCTGGGGCATGCCACTCGGCCCTGCACTGCCCGGGATAGCATTGCCGGGGCCCAGATTGCCGGGGCCCGCATTGCCCTGGCCCGCACTGTTCCACGTCGAATTGCCCGGCGCGGTGTTCGTCGGGGTGGTGTTGCTCGGGATCGTGTTGCTCGGGATCGTGTTGCTTGGCGTCGTGTTGCTTGGCGTCGTGTTGCTTGGCGTCGTGTTGCTCGCTGGCGCCGGCATGGCGTTCCAACCGAGGGGCGGTGTGGGCGGGGCGGTTCGCAGTCGTTCCGAGAGCGAACCATTGAGCGGGATCGTGCTGGTGCGGAGGCCAACTCGAGTTGGCCGCTCGGGCGTTGGATCGGTCGGCTTGACGAACGAGTCGCCGCTGCTGTTCGGCAGTCCGGCGGAGCCGCCGGCCGCTGGTTCGAGATGCGACACTTGGGCGAGCGGCCCATGGTGCGTTTTCTGCGCCATTCGCAATTGGTTGTACTTGGCTTCGCCCTCCGGAGTGCGGGCCGCCAGCACGTTGATGGTTTGCGGTCCCATGATCACCTTGCCGGACGAGCTGATAAACACGGGTACCAAACTGATGTCGCGTCGCGGTCCGTCAATGTCCTCCCAGGGGACCCACACACTGTAGGATGGTCCAATTTGCGATTCGCTAAAATGCGTTTGGAATTGTTCGGCGGTAAATACAAACTTTCGGTCTGGATTACGCTGCGCGCCCTTTTTGGGAATCGTATCGTCGTAGGCGTAGATGGTCAGCTGGCCTTCCACCGGGATCGGTTTGTCCTCGGCGTTATAAAAATAGAGTCGGCCGCCAAAGCCGCGTGTCGACGGCTTTCCCGTTTGGCCCATGACGTCGTCCGCCCAGAGCACCACGAGCCGCTGGGGCACGCCATGTTTTTCCTCGGCCGACTTGCCTTTGAACCAAGTCAGCGGATTGGCGAACACCGGCGGCTTCATCCAGGTTTGACACCCCGTGCCACAGCTCAAAAGAGCGAGCATTAACGCGGCTGTCACAGGCCAGGAACGAAAACGGCGGCGGCCGCCGGACAATGCGAAAGCCGAAGCGTGGACGACATCGGCAGTGCCAGGCGAGTCGGTGGCATCGAAAGCGTGGTTCCATGATTTCATTGCAAGCGTCCTTGGATTCGCCCGCCGCTCGATATCATGCGAGCCCGCGGCGGATCAACGTCCTATGATGTCGTGGTTGCCCGTTAACCGTCCGCTCAACGCCCGCCGAGAGCTGAACCGTAGACCGGTTCGCCGGCGGTGGACGGACCTCCGACGTTGGATCCGTAGCCTGCTGAGCCATAGCCTGCTGAGCCATAGCCTGCTGAGCCATAGCCTGCTGAGCCATAGCCTGCTGGCTTGGTCGCCGGCGAACCGTTGGCGACTGGCGGTCCGTAAACTGCCGGACCAGACGTCGCCGCACCATAAGCCGCCGGG
>CAIXSC010000526.1 GCA_903921945.1 uncultured Planctomycetaceae bacterium | reverse complement strand
GAGAATACGAATAACGCGACGGGACGGCGCGCCAACGGCGGCTTTGAAGGGCTGGCGACGACGTTCGCGGGCGACCGATTGCTGGCTCTGGCGCAGCGTCCGCTCATCCAGGACAGCGCCCGCGAGGGCCTGTCTTTCCACGGCGTGTCGTGCCGGTTGCTCGACCTGCCTCTGGCTGGCGACGCCAAGCGAACGAGCGCGTCGAAACCGGCAACGACAACCGACTTCCCCCGCGAGCTGCTCTATCCGCTCGACCTGCCCGGGAACGGGCTGAACGAGATTCTCGCCTGGGACCAGCGGCACTTTCTCGTGATTGAACGCGACGACGCGCCAGGGGCCGAGGCGCGCTTCAAGAAAATCATGGTCTGCGATTTGACCGGCGCCGAGAACATCGCCGGCATCGAGCGACTTCCGCCGCGTCAATCACCGGCCGGTGTGAAGCCGATCGCCAAACGGGTGCTGATCGACTTGCTGGACCCGCGCTGGAAGTTGGCGGGCGCCGCGTTCCCGGAAAAGATCGAAGGGCTCGCGCGGGGTCCCATGCTTCCGGACGGCCGACGCCTGTTGGTCGTCGGTTCGGACAACGACTGCGACCCCATCGAGCCGAGTCGTTTCTGGCTGTTCGCCGTGCCCTCTGATCTGTAGTGCTAACCCCACTTCCGCAGTTCAAGGATAAAGGGGTCTTGTTTCGGTTTTTTGTTGGGGTCGAATGGAAGGTGAGAGCCAAACTTGGGATGGCATCACTCGAGTCGTCGGCGACCAATGATGAATCCCTTCTTTCTCCGTGGCTCTGTGGCTCTGTGAGAACCAAAAAGACTGTTCCATTCGGGATTCGTGTGGGTCCCGCCGAAGATTCGTGCCTCGCCGAACTTCCGGGCCACGGCGCAAGCCGGCGCGGCTTGCGCCGCACCCTGCGACTCCAGCGATGGTGATTCACAGGAAACCCAGAAGGACCAACGGATTTCTGGGCGATCCCAAGGTCCGTAGGCTAAGTCGGGATGAACTGGACTCTTCTAAAGACCCACGTCTTTCTCGCACGCTCCGCCCAACCTCCCCGCGCGCCTCGTCCAGCCTCCCCGCGCGCCTCGTCCAAACTCCCCGCGCAAGTCGCCTCGCCTCCCCGCGCGCCTCGTGCAACCTTCCCGTGCAAATCGCCCAGGTTGCTCGCACTCTTTCCTTTAGCCACCCAGCGCTACTTCCTGATTTTCCTTGCACACTTACCCCGTTTTCCCCGACCGATCCGCGTTGCTTGCTCGTTGCGATGCCGTGATCGGTCTTCCCTCGACCTGTTCAATCCCGCTCGAGAACTGTAAGGCTGACCGCCGATATCTGACGATCGAGGCGGCAAACTCGACGCAACCCCTACAGGCCGAACCATGGTTTCTCCGCTGCGACTCTGTCTGGTACTGCACGACCACCAGCCGATCGGCAATTTTGAAAGTGTTTTCGAGCAGGCCTACCAGGACAGTTATCTGCCGCTACTGAACGTCTTCGAACAATACCCGAACGAATTGCGGCTATCGCTGCATACCAGCGGGCCGTTGATGGAATGGCTCGATCAACATCACGGCGATTATCTGGACCGCGTGGCTCGGTTGGTCCAGTCCGGCCGAATCGAAATCCTGGGCGGGCCGTTCTACGAACCGATCCTGACCATGATTCCGTCCCGGGATCGGATCGGGCAGATTCGCGAGTATACGGAGTGGCTAACCGAGCGGCTTGGAGCCCACGTGCAGGGCATGTGGATGCCCGAGCGCGTCTGGGAACAATCGCTGACCGCGAATCTGGCGGCCGCCGGCATGCGGTACACGGTGTTGGATGATTTCCATTTTCGCAACGCGGGGCTCGCCGACGAGGAACTCGACGGGTACTACCTCAGCGAAGACGACGGGCGGCTGCTGAGTATCTTTCCGGGCAGCGAGCAGATGCGGTACCTGTTGCCGTTCGCGCCGCCCGAGAAGACGATCGAATACTTGCGGTCGATCGCCGAGCGGCGCCCGGACGCGATCGTTGTGTTTGGAGACGATGGCGAGAAATTCGGTTCTTGGCCGGAAACCAAACGGCATGTCTACGAGGACGGCTGGCTCTATCGTTTCTTCGACGCGCTGTTGGCGAACCAGGACTGGCTGCGAACAACCACGCTGGCGGAAGCCGTCGATCATGTGGCTCCCCGCGGCAAGGTCTATTTGCCGGATGGCAGTTATCGCGAGATGACTGAATGGGCGTTGCCAGTCGCGCGCCAGCATGAATATGCCGAAATGGTTCAATCGCTGCGGTCCGACGCTCGTTGGCCGCGATTGCAGCGGTTCGTCCGAGGCGGTTTCTGGCGGAACTTCAAAGTGAAGTATCCGGAAGCGGACGAGATGTACACGCGGATGATGATGGTCAGCCAGCGGTTCGCGGACGCGGAAGCCGCCGGCGTCGATTCTGACTCGCTTGGCGAAGCCCGCCGCACGCTTTATCGAGCTCAGTGCAATTGCGGCTATTGGCACGGCGCGTTCGGAGGCATCTATCTGCCGCATCTACGCAACGCCGTGTACCAACAGTTGATTGCGGCGGACAACCTTTTGGACCAAGCATTGGGCTTGGTAGCTCCACGGGTCGCGATCGAAGACGCCGACTTCAACCTGGACGCCCGCCGCGAGGTGAAACTGGTCAACGACAAACTGGTGTGTCTCGTCGCGCCGGCGGCTGGCGGACAAATGTATGAACTGGATGTGCGTTCGATCTGCCACAACCTGGCGGCCACATTGACACGTCGTCCGGAGGTCTACCATCGACAAGTGCAGCAAGGGGCCGAAGGCAACTCGCCTGGCGTCGCCGCGATCCACGATCGGGTGATTTTCAAACAGGCGGGCCTGGATCGCCGGCTGCAATACGACCGGTCACCCCGTAAAAGCTTGATCGACCACTTTTTCGACCCTCACGCGACGCTCGACGATGTGGCGGCCGCTCGGGCCGAAGACCAGGGCGATTTCACAGCCGGCGTTTACGAAGCCAAGCTGCGACGTGGCGACGGCAAGGTTCAAGCGCTGTTGAGCCGTCTTGGCGCCGTGCAAACTTCATCCGGTCGTCTGCCAGTGCGAATCACGAAGGCGGTGTCGTTGGAACGCGGCTCCGCAACACTGGACATCGCCTATCTGCTGGAGGGTTTGCCCGCGGGTCAGGAGTTGCTGTTTGGCGTCGAGTTCAATTTCGCCGGCCTGCCCGCCGGCTTGGACAACCGTTATTACCACGTCGCGAACGGAGTCAGACTTGGACATTTGGGCAGTCGCTTGGAACTGCCCGCGTGCCGCGAACTGGCCGCGCGCGACGAGTGGCTCGGGATTGACGTTCGCTGGGAGGCCGACCGCGAGACGCGACTCTGGGCGTTTCCTGTCGAATCGGTGAGCCAGTCCGAGGGTGGGTTCGAGCTGGTGCATCAATCGATCGCGATCATTCCACATTGGTTCGTGCGCGGGGACGCGCGCGGCCAGTGGAGCGTGGCGATGCGTTTGACCGCCGACACGCGGATGGCGGAAGCGCGGGCCGCTCGAGCAGCTTGACGGCGAATGCCACTGGGCACGGCTTGATCCGGCGAACGCGACGAATCAGCATGTCGGACAACGAGGTAAGAGGGTTTTCCGCCATGACTGAATCCAATTCGCGAATTCACGACGCCATCGCGCATCACCGCGCCGGCAATTTGGACCAGGCAGCCGCGATCTACGCGGCGATTCTGGCCGAAGACCCGTCGAGCGGTGTGGCGATGCACTTGCTGGGCGTCATTGCTCACCAGCGAGGCGACCAATCACGCGCCCGACAGTTGATTGAAGCCGCGCTGTCGTTCCATCCCAACGACCCCGGCATGTTGAGCAACCTGGGATTGGTGCGGCAGGCCCTTGGCGATCATGCCGGAGCCATCCAAGCGTTCCAGTCCTCGTTGTTCCTTCAGCCGCTGAACAAGGCCGCGTGGTTCAACTTGGCCAATCTCTTGAGCGGCACTGGCCGCTTGGACGAATCGATCGAAGCGTACCAACAGACGCTGTTCGTCGATCCGAACCATGCGGAAGCGAGCAACAATCTGGGAGTTGTTCTGCTATCCAAGGGCGACATTGCGGCCGCGACCCAATGTTTCCGACGCGCATTGGCCGCCAAACCGGATTACGCGCACGCCTATAGCAATCTAGGAAATGTGCTTGTCGCCCAGAGGCAGTTGAACGAAGCAATCGATGCGTGCCGCCAAGCGATCGCGCTCGATCCGATGATGGCCGGCGCCCACAACAATCTCGGCACGGCATTCAAGTTGCGGGGCGAAGTTCGGGAAGCGGAAGCAAGCTTTCGTCGATCGATCGAACTCAATCCAAACTCGCCGGAAACCCGCAACAACCTGGCCGTATTGATGTTCGGCGAATCCAGGTACCAGGAGGCGATCGCTGTTCAGCAGGAGGTTGTGCGGGATTTCCCGCAATACGCGGAAGGTTCGAGCAACCTGTGCGAGTTCCTACGTATCGAAAGACGGCTCGACGAGGCGCTTGTCGCCGGTCGCCGAGCGATCGCCTTGAATCCGAAATCCGCCGAGGCGCAGCTTAACCTTGGTGTCGTTCTCCATCTGATCGGGGACCTCGACGCCGCCGAAAAATGCTTCCGCACCTCTGTGGAACTTAAACCCGATTTCGCCGACGCGCACTGGAATCTCTCGCTGCTGCTCCTCGGGCGCGGCAACTTTGAGGAGGGCTGGGAAGAATACGAATGGCGATGGCGTGGCAACAAACTGCCGGATGACCATATCAAGGGGCCGCGATGGGACGGCAGTTCGCTCGCCGGCAAAACGATCATCCTGCACATGGAACAAGGCTCCGGCGACTCGATTCAATTCATTCGCTACGCTGACATTTTGAAACGCCAAGGTGCCCACGTGATCGTGGAAGGCCCGATCGCGTTGCGGCCGCTGCTGGGCTCCTGCCCCGGTGTCGACGCCTGGGCGGTTCGTGGCGAACCACTGCCCCCGCACGATTGCCAGGCGCCGTTCATCAGCGTGGCCAAAATCCTCCGAACACGGCCAGACACGATTCCCGACCGCACACCCTATTTGCAAGCCGCGCCCGAGCGGATCGCCAAGTGGCGCGATCGCATCCAGGCTCTCCGGCAGCCCATGGAACCACTGGCGCCGCTGTCGGTTTCGGAGGCGACTCCAGAGCCGCAGTCATCGCCGCCATCATCAGAGCCGCAGCGAAGTCGGTCCTATCCATTACTGGTAGGCATTCATTGGCAGGGCAACCCGAAGTTTGCCTTTGACCGCGAACGCTCGATGCCGCTTTCGTGCTTCAAGCTGTTTGCGGACATGCCCGACATCGTGCTCGTGAGCTTGCAGAAGGGGGAAGGGACCTCACAGGTTGCCGCCATGCGGTCTGGTCCCAGCGAAGAGCGGTTCGCCATGGTCGATTGGTCGGCTGAAATCGATGTGGACGGAACCGCGTTCGCCGACACGGCCGCGCTGATCGCACACCTCGACTTGGTCATCACAAGCGACACATCGATCGCGCATCTGGCTGGCGCGATGCATCGACCGGTTTGGCTTCCGTTAGCTCACCGGCCGGACTGGCGTTGGGGATTCACAGGCGAATCCACTCGCTGGTATCCATCGATGCGGCTGTTTCGGCAACCTGTCCGAGGCGACTGGACGTCGGTTTTCGCCGCCATGGCAGAGCAGCTGGCGAAGTGGCCCCGTACCCCGCGTGTCGGTAGTTGAAAGAACGCGAAGATAGAATGGCCGGGGCCCATGGTTTCGAGCCGGATGTCGTTCGCGCGTCACGGGACGGCTTTTGAGTGCCACGAATCTTCGATGGGCAGGAAGTCTTTCGCGCAGACAGGCCGCCCGTCGGCAAGATTCCGGCGCCGCCGCACAGACTCCGTGAACGGCTACCTGGGATAAATCGGCGACAACCGAGAGAATACTGATTGACAGGTCGGGACATTCCGATATATTTGTCTAAGAAGGGGGCCATGCCATCGCGAAGGCCGAGCCGCGACTGACCGACGCGGCCAACGGTCGATCGGCCGCGGATAGCTGGCGGCGAATCGCCGCGATCTCCTCACAGCCCCGGTTACGAAGGATAAAGATATGCTCCTGAAATACTTCTACGACCATTCGCTGGCGCACGCGTCTTATATGGTTGGCTGTCAGCGGACCGGCGAGGCGCTCGTGATTGATCCGGGCCGGAACGTGGAGCCATACCTCGAAGCCGCCGCGGCCGAAGGCGTGCGGATCACTGGCTCCGCCGAAACACACATTCATGCCGATTTCGTCTCGGGGTCCCGCGAACTGGCCGACCGAGCGGGTGCGAAGCTGTACCTGTCCGACGAAGGTCCAGCCGAGTGGAAGTACCAGTTCGCCGACAAACATGCTTCACAACTCGTCAAGCACGGCGACGTCATCCGGGTCGGCAAGGTGAAGCTGGAGGTGCTGCACACGCCTGGGCACACCCCGGAGCACATCTCCTTTCTGCTGACTGACGAAGGGGGCGGAGCGAACGTTCCGATGGGCATCTTCACCGGAGACTTCGTCTTCGTCGGATCGATCGGTCGTCCGGACCTGCTGGAGACGGCGGCGGGTGTGAAAGGGAGCGCCGAACTGGGCGCACGACAGTTGTATCACTCGATGCGCAAGTTCCGCGATCTGCCCGATCATCTCCAGGTCTGGCCGGCGCACGGAGCGGGCAGCGCCTGCGGCAAAGGGTTGGGCGCGATCCCGTCGAGCACGGTCGGATATGAAAAACTGTTCAATCCCGCCTTGCAGTTCGACAATGAACAGAAATTTGTGGACTACATCCTCGCGGATCAACCGGAGACGCCGTTCTACTTTGCGGTGATGAAGCGCGTGAACAAGGCGGGGCCGGAACTGGTGCGAAACCTGGCGCCCGTGCAATCTCCCGCGCCCGACCTCCTGCCAAAGATCGCGCGGAGCGGCCAGACGCTCGACATGACACCTGCTGCGGAGTTTGCCGTGGCGCATGTTACGGGCACGATCAACGTCCCCCTCGCCATGCTCGTGCAGTGGGCCGGATTCTTTGTGGACTACAACAAACCGTTGCACCTCATCGCCGATCCAACAGCGCTGCCAGAAGCCCTGACGCGATTGCGGTCCATCGGGATTGACTTCGTCTGCGGCTCGTTCGACGCATACGCGGTCAAGGCGGCCGGCCTACGCACCGAGTCCTACCGTTCGGAAACGCCGCAGCAATTGAGCCCACGGATCGCCAGCGGAGCGGTCAAGCTGCTGGATGTTCGCGCCGCGACGGAGTTCCAGGAGGGACACATCGCAGGGGCCGAGCACCGGTTTTTGGGCAAATTGCTACGCGAGATCGAGACCATCGACCGCTCGCGTCCGATCGTCGCGCATTGCCTGGCCGGCGGACGTTCGGCGATCGCCACAAGCATTCTGCAACGGGCAGGCTTCGACGTGACCAACATGTCCGGGGGATACAACGCCTGGCTGGCCGCTGGACTGCCCGTGACCCGCGTTTGACCAAGGAGTCGATCACCGGAGGCCACCCCCCTCGAGCCGTCGCTTCAAATCGAAACGCCAACTCATGAGTAGCCAGCTCATGAGAAGACAACTCATGAGAGGGCAACTACGCAAAACCATCCCGGAATGCGGCACCGTTTCGGCAACATCGCGTTTTGGCCTGCGAACCGCTCGTC
>CAIXSC010000525.1 GCA_903921945.1 uncultured Planctomycetaceae bacterium | reverse complement strand
TGGCAGCCAGTTCATCCTTGAGTCGGACGGACTGAACGAGATTCTGTTCGATGCGGGAACCGGCAATGTGGAAGTGGCCACGATTGGCACGGGTGCGATTCTGAGCGCTGACTCGGCGGTCGACATCCTCGCGACGACGGCGACGATCACGGTGGCCGACGGCGCCTTCGGGGCCACGAGCACTTCCGCTGGCGCGGCGATTGAAACGAACGTCACCAACCTGAGCGTCACGACAAGTGGCGGGAACGGCGATCAATTCATCCGTGAATCGAATGGATTGAGCGAGATTCTGTTGGATGCGGGTGGTGCCAACGTGAATCTGGCGACGGCTGGGGCGGGAAATGTGCTCAGCGCCGACACGGCGATTGACATTACAGCTGGGGCGGCATCGATCACGGTGTTCAACGGCGCATTCGGCGCGACGAGCACCGCGGATGGTGCGGCGATTGAAACCGATGTCTTGGACTTGACGGTTTCCACGAGCGGTGGAAATGGCAATCAGTTCATTCGCGAGTCAAATGGACTGGCGGAGCTTAGCTTGAACGCGGGTAGCGGTTCGATCGACCTACTGGCTGTCGCGACGGGTAGTATTCTGAGCACGGATTCAAGTGTCGATATCATTGCCGGCACATTGACGGTGACGGTGACTGACGGGAATTTCGGCAGTACGAGCACCAATGCCGGTAACGCAATCGAAACGACGGTCGTCCATTTGAGCATCACGACGAGTGGCGGGGATGGCAATCAGTTTATCCGCGAGTCGGATGGCTTGGCTGAGCTGAGTCTTGCGGCAGGGGCAGGCTCGATCTCGCTCGAGACCGTCTCCGCGGGAAACATTCTGAGTTTGGATTCAGCGATCGACATTGTGGCTGCTTCGGCGTCGATCACGGTCGCCAACGGAACCTTTGGGTCGACCAGCACAAGTGACGGGCAGGCGATCGAGACCAATGTCGATGTGCTTGCCGTGACGACCAGCAATGCGAATCGCGATCAATTCATCCGCGAATCCGACGGGCTGACAGACCTGCTGCTGAACGCCGGGTCAGGGGCCATTAGTTTCGCGACGGCGGCCGCCGGCGATGTGTTGAGCGGCGACTCGGCGGTCGATCTCATCGCCGCGACAGCGACAATGACGATTCTCAATGGTGCATTCGGGGCCACGGGCACAACGGCGGGCAATGCGATTGAAACGACAGTCGCGAATCTTACGGTGTTAACAACCGGCGGAAATGGCAATCAGTTCATTCTTGAATCGGATGGCCTGAATGAGTTGAACTTGAATGCTGGAACCGGTTCGATCGCTTTGCAATCGACCACGGCTAGCATCTTAAGTAGCGATCAGGGCGTGGATATCACGGCGGCGACGGCAGTCATCACGGTTTCGAGCGGAGCGTTTGGTTCCACGAGCACGGCGGCTGGAGCCGCCATCGAGACCAATGTCTCGGATCTGACTGTGACGACGGTTGGCGCAAACGGCAACCAATTCATTCGCGAAACGGATGGCCTTGCGGAGTTTAGTTTGACGGCTGGTGCGAATTCGATCCAATTGGAGACAGTGGGATCTGGAAGTGTTTTGAGCCCGGACACGTCCATCGATATCACGGCCGGGTCGGCGACGATTACGGTCGCCAACGGTTCGTTCGGCGCCACGGAGACCACGTCTGGCAATGCGATTCAGACCAGCGTGTCGATCTTGAATGTCACATCGACGGGCACAGGCGGCGACCAATTCATTCTGGAGACCGACGGTCTGACGGATATTGGCCTGAATGCCGGCAGCAACAACGTCCAACTTGCCACCACGACGACGGGCAATGTACTGAGTAACGACTCGGCTTCTGACATTGTGGCAACGACCGCGACGATAACGGTCATCGACGGATCGTTTGGGTCAACGAACACGAATGTGGGCGCCGCGATTCAGACGGATGTCACCAACCTAAGTGTGACGACCAGTGGCGGAAACGGGAGTCAATTCATTCGCGAATCGAGCGGACTTAGCGAGATCCTGTTCGATGCCGGCGCCGGCAACGTGAATCTCGCCACGGCTGGAATTGGCGATGTCCTGAGTAGCGACTCGGCGGTGGATATCACGGCCACCGTTGCGACAATCACCATCGCGAACGGAGCATTTGGTTCGACGAGCACTGACGCGGGAGCGGCGATTGAAACGAATGTCTCCAGCTTGAGCGTCTCCACCAGTGGTGGCAGCGGCAATCAATTCATTCGCGAATCGGATGGCCTCTCGGACTTGAATCTTGCCGCCGGAACAGGAGCGATCCAGTTGCTGACCGTGGGAACGGGAGGCATTCTCAGCACCGATACGGAAGTCGATATCGCTGCTGGTTCGGCGACGATCACGGTTAGCGATGGCGTATTTGGTGCCGTGGGCACCCCGGCCGGAAACGCGATCCAGACCACGGTTTCCAACCTTACCGTGGCAACGACCGGCGCCAATGGCGATCAATTCATCCTCGAAACCGACGGGTTGAGCGAGTTGAATTTGAGCGCTGGAACTGGTTCGATCACTTTGCAATCAACAACCGGCAACATTCTTAGTGGCGACGCGGAAGTGGACATTGCGGCGGATTCCGCGGCGATCACGGTTTCGAATGGTGTTTTCGGCGCCGTGAGCACCACGGCCGGCAACGCGATCGAGACGACCGTTTCGAGCCTGACGGTCACGACGAGTGGAGGTAACGGCGATCAGTTCATCTTGGAGACGGACGGGCTTGATGACTTGAATCTGAACGCCGGCACAGGCGCGATCGCTCTACAATCGTCGACTGGCAATGTGCTTAGCGGCGATACGTTGGTGGACATCACGGCGGCATCGGCCACGATCACAGTGATCAGCGGTTCGTTCGGCTCGACGGACACAACCGTCGGGAATGCGATTCAAACGAACGTCTCGAACCTCACCGTAATGTCGACGGGAACAGGCGGCGATCAGTTCATCCTGGAATCCAACAGCCTGGCGGAGCTGTTCCTGGATGCCGGGACGAACAACGTTCAGCTCCAGACAGCGGGCGCCGGAAGTGTGTTCAGCAGCGATAACGCCGTGGACATTGTGGCGACAACCGCCACGATTACCATCGCCAACGGCGCGTTTGGATCGTCGAACACGAGTGCCGGTAACGCCATTCAAACAAATGTTACGAACCTGAGCGTGACGACGAGTGGTGGCAACGGCAATCAGTTCATTCGCGAGTCGAGCGGGTTGAGCGAGATCTTGTTTGACGCGGGTGCCGGCAATTTGAGTTTCGCCACCGCCGCGATTGGCGATGTGCTGAGTGGCGATTCAGCGGTTGACATCATCGCGACTACGGCGACGCTTACCTTGGCTGATGGCGCTTTCGGGGCCACGAGCACTGACGCCGGCGCGGCGATCGAAACGAATGTCACCAATTTGAGTGTGACGACGAGCGGAGGCAACGGCAATCAATTTATCCGCGAGTCGAGCGGGCTGAGCGAACTCTTGCTCAATGCCGGCACCGGTGATGTTGACTTCGTCACGGTTGGAGCGGGGGATGTTCTCAGTATTGACGGTGAGGTCGACATCACGGCCACTACGGCGACGATGACTTTGGCCAATGGCGCGTTCGGCGCCTCGAGCACGGCCGCCGGCGCTGCGATCGAGACCAATGTCACCAACTTGAGTGTCACGACCAGTGGTGGCAACCGCGATCAGTTTATCCGCGAGTCGAGCGGATTGAGCGAGATTCTGTTAAATGCTGGCAGCGGCAATGTGAATCTGGCGACGGTCGGTAGCGGCGATGTGCTGAGCAGCGATTCGGCGGACGATATCACGGCCACCGCGGCGACCATCACCGTGGCGAACGGCGCGTTTGGGGCCACCAGCACAGCGGCAGGAGAGGCCATTGAAACGAATGTTTCGAGTTTAAGCGTGTCGACGAGTGGCGCCAGCGGCAATCAGTTCATCCGTGAAGCGGACGGACTTGCGGAACTGAATCTGAACGCGCTCACGGGTGGCATCGAATTGTTACTGGTGGCGCCTGGCGACTTGCTGAGTGCCGACAACGGGGTGGACGTGACGGGCGGAACGGTAGCGATTACCGTGACGAGCGGCGCCGTGGGCGACACCGACACGGCGATCGGCAATGCCCTTCAGACAAGCGTCACGGACCTGACGATCACGACCAGCGATGGCAATGGCCATCAGTTTGTTCGCGAATCCAACGGACTGACGCGTTTCGCGCTAAATGCCGGTACGGGGACCGTTTTGCTGTTGGGCGAATCCGGGGGCTTGTTTGACGATGATACGAGCGTTGACGTGACGGCACTCGCGTTCGCGGTTACCACTTTGGCGGGCGCGGTCGGGCAGTCTACGAGCCTCATCGATACGGATGTTGTGGATTTTGAGGCGTCGGCGACTGGAGGCGGAGTGTTCTCGAGCGACGCGAGCGCGATGACGCTGGGTGGAGTCCTGTCAGGCATGACGGGGGTTTCGGCGACGGGGTCGATCGACATCCGTTCCTTCGGCACCTTGAGCGTGAATGAGAACGTAATGGCGGGCGGGGCGGCGACCTTACAGGTGCGGGAAACCGGTGCGACGGCAACTGGCGATATTCTGGCGATTGCCAGCGGTGTCTCGATTACGGCAACAGGTGGCTCGGTGACGCTCAATGCGGGCGACGCGGTGACCGCTGGCGCGGCGTCGACCATCACGGCTTCCACGACGATCGTCGTGAACATCGACAATGGCGCGGGGCAAATCGGCGTGGACGACGACACCATGGAGGGCGGCATCGTCGACTTTGACACGCCGACCAGCGATCCGGTGTTCGTGGCTCCGGGCGGAATGACGGTCACTGGCGGCGCGAACGACGATCGTTTTGATCTGAAGCCGCAGGCGGGAGCCACGATCTCGCTGAATGGAGCGGCGCCCAGCTATCCGACCGTCCCCGGAGACACGCTGAATTTTGATTTGTCGGAAGTGGCCAATGGCAACGCGATCTTGACGCTCGGCGACGCGCCGGGCGCTGGGTTCTACCGCTTCCTGTCTCCGGAGACGGAGCAGATCGTCAGTTACCGGAGTATCGAAACGGTGAATACACCGGTGGCTGACTTCAAATACCACTTGGTTCTGGACATGCAGTATTCCCAGTTCCAGAACGACTCGGATGACTCCATCGTTGCGCAGCGGACCGCGACCGATCTGCGATTGGACATCAACGAAGC
>CAIXSC010000524.1 GCA_903921945.1 uncultured Planctomycetaceae bacterium | reverse complement strand
AGCCGGGTGGCATTGTGATCGCTTCGCAGGACACGGAGGCGTTGGATGCCGTCGAAAATCTGTTGACCACGCTGGGTGAGCAGGCGGCTCCGAACACGAAGGAATTCACGGTTTTCTATTTGAAATTCGCGCCGGCGGCGGTGGCTGCGGCGTTGGTCCAAGAGGTGCTTGGCGCCGGTGGCGACACGGGCGGCGCTTCGGGGGGCGGCGGCGGTGGCAGCCTGCTCGGGGATCTCGCGTCGGGGATGCTGGGCGATATGGGCGGCGGGCTGCTGGGCGGTCTCCTGGGTGGAGGCGGCGGAGGTGGAGGCGACACCGGTGGCGGGCCGATCAGCATCACATCGGACGCTCGTTTGAACGCCTTGTTCGTTCGCGCCAGCGCGACCGATTTGGAGATGGTGGAAGAACTGCTGCGAATCATCGACCGCGAGGCGAGCCCCGAGGATGTGCAGACGAACGCTCCGCCGCGTTTCATCCCGGTGTTCAACACTTCCGCGGACGAAGTCGCCTCGGTCGTCAAACAGGTCTATGCCAATCGACTGACTGCGGATGCCGCCGGCGGCCAGCAACGCCAACCGTCGCCCGAGGAATTCTTGCGAGCGCTCCGCGGTGGTGGTCGGGGTGGCCAAGCGGGCGGAAAGGCGGAAGTGAAGAGCGAACCGGCGAAGATCACGGTCGGTGTCGACGCCCGCAGCAATTCGCTGATCGTCTCCGCGCCCGAACCGCTCTTCCTGGAGATCAAGGCGCTGGCCGAACAGTTGGACGAAGCCGCCAGTTCGAATCGCGACGAGACAACCCGGGTTGTGACCTTGAAATCGACGAATCCATTGGTGGTTCAACGAGCGCTGGCGTCGATTACCGGTGGCAAGGCGCAGTCCGCGACAAGCACAGCGGCGAATCGCACCGGCGCGGCGGGTGGTTCGAATGCGATGGCGCCGCCGACCGGTTTTCAGCCCGCGCAAATGCAAGACGAGATTCGACGCCGCATCGACTCGTTCAACCGTGATCGCGGTGGCGGTGGCGGTGGCAACGGCGGTGGCGGCGGTGGCTTCCAAGGTTTCCCCGGTGGTGGCGGATTCCCGGGCGGTGGCTTTCCGGGTGGCGGTGGTAGTGGTGGTGGGCGTGGTGGCCGAGGTGGTCGGGGCGGTTAAGACCAGGGGTCGCTGGCCGGTGCCGACACTGTTCAGGCTGGAACCGGGGAATGCTGGAACCGGGGAATGCTGGAACCCTGTGGAGTCCGGGAACCGCGTGCAAAGATTTGCGGCTTGACCCGGACTGCCCCGCTTCCTAGCATCGCGCCCGAGATGACGACGCGGAAGCGATGTTAACCCGCCCCAGGGAAGAGGTGGGGTTTTAACGACCGCGTTGTCTTTATTGCCTATCGGCACGTAAATCCTCAACCGGCGGGGGGGAGCGTTGCCGATATTGGACAGTGGATGGTGTCGGTAACTCCCCGCGTGCAAGCAAGGATGCTAGCGAGATGCGCAGGAAATTCTCCCGCTTCGTGCTATGGACGGTGCTCGGGCTCTCCACGACAGGCCTGGGGTGCCGGAGCACATCGAGTCTTTCCACGCCATCGTGGATGAGCTGGGGCTCGAAGGCTCCCCCTGCTGCGACCGCCGCTGCGCCTGCGCGGCCCAGCACGCAATTGCCGCCATCGCCATCGGCAACCATGGGCGGAGCCAACGCTTACGCTGCGAACGGGAAAGGCTCGAGTCCCACCGCCAGCTACCCAGGCTCTGGTTATCCCGGTTCGGGATATCCCGGAACGAACTCCGCCAACGCCGCCAGTTCGCGCGGCTACGGAGCACAGCAAGCATCGACCTCGCCGGGCTATCACACGGGGCCTTACAACACGGGTTCGCAAGCTGGCGCGGGCGCTCCCGGTGCGGCGTCGCCGGCTTACGGAGCGACGACGACCAGTTCACCCGGTTACGGCGCGGCAAATTACGGTTCCCCAGGTTATGGCTCGGCAGGACAGAGCGCACCGAGTTATGGTGCGCCGAACTCGGGTGCGGCGGGGGCCGGTGGCATGGGCGGCTCGGGGTACCCAAGCACGCAACCCCCGACGGCCGGTTATCCACAGACATCGAATACGGGCGGCTATCCAGGCGCCACGATGCCGGCTGGGCAGACGAGTTCTCCCTATCCAGCAGCTGGTGTGGAATACGCGAACGCCGACAACACGGGCGGTGGTTCGGGTGAGCCGGGACCGCAGACGGGCGGATATCCGCGGAGTTACCCGACGACGGATGCGTTGGGCGGCAGTACTCCTTCCACGTCTTACGTGAACCCGGCCAGCACTTATGCCAGCGGCTCGACGCCGACGAGCCCAGAGACAGGTTACCGGCCGGGCAGCACCGGCCGTTCCGTGACCGCCGCTGGCGTGCTTGGAACCCCATCCAACGTGCAAGCGGGCTACCAAGCCCCGACGGCCGGCGAAGAGCCGGTGCCTGAATACGACCCGATGGCGAATCCTGAAAACAGTGCTCCGCCGAGCGGCGGCGGCTCGTTTGGCGGCAACTCGTTCATTCCACCTTCCGGCATGTAACGACCGGCGACTTGATGCGACGGCTGTTTCCGTTGCCTGAACGCATTCATCGAGTCCGGCTCGCGCGTTCCACTCGATCCGGACTCATCAGGGGCGTCAAGCTGGCTTCCAGCTTGTCGCCCTTTTTTCGTCACCCGACCTGATTTCCAGCTTGGCATCCTATTGCGTCACCCAAGCTGCTTTCCTGCGGGTCGCCCTTCTTTCGTCACCCAAGCTCATTTCCAGCTTGGCGCTTTTTCCCGTAACAGTCGCAGGCCGTTGAAGACGACCAGCACGGTGCTGCCTTCGTGGCCGAGGACACCGAGCCAAAGCGGGAGGTTGGCGAACGAGCCGAGCACAAGCAGGCCGATCATTCCGAAGGCGAAGATCATATTCTGCCGGACGCGGCGGCGGGCTTGCCGGCTGATCCAGACGGCGAGCGGCAAGGCGCGCAGGTCGTCGCCCATCAGCACGACATCGGCAACTTCGAGCGCGACGTCGGTGCCGGCGGCGCCCATCGCGATTCCCACTCGGGCGGCGGCGAGCGCCGGAGCGTCATTGACGCCGTCGCCTACCATGGCGACGAGTCCGCCGTTGTCGACCAGCTTGCGCAGCTCGACAACTTTTTGGTCGGGCATCAAACCGGCGCGAACATCATCCGCGCCGAGCCGGCTGGCGATGCCGCGAGCCACCTGTTCGTGATCGCCGGTGAGAATCACGACACGGCGAATGCCCAGTTTTTTGAGGTGGCGGATGGCGTCCGCCGCCTCGGGGCGCGGTTGATCGGCGACCGCAATCACGCCATAGACATCGGCCTCGGCGGCCGCGACGATCAACGCCGTTTGTCCCTGAGCGCGAATCCGGGTGGCTTGTTCCAAGATGACCGCGGGCAAGGCGACGTCGTGGGACGTAAACAGCCCCTCGCGGCCTACGCCGACCCATACGCCACCAACGCGGCCATGAACGCCCAGGCCCGTGTGACTATGGAAATCCACGAGTGGTTCGGCGGACAGCTGGGCGTTGCGAAGCCGGGCCTCGTCGACGATCGGCACGCCGAGCGGATGCTCGCTGCGGCGTTCGATCGTGGCGGCCAGTCCGAGCATCCGTGTCGCGTCCACGCCGGGAGGCGTCCAAAGTTCAGCGACTCGTGGCCTGCCTTCGGTCACTGTCCCGGTTTTATCGAAGGCGATGACATCGACAGCCCCCAGCGACTCGACATGCACCGCGCCCTTGAACAACACGCCATGCCGGCCCGCCCGCGCGATGGCGGACAGCATGACTGCCGGCGAACTGACCACGACGGCGCAGGGCGACGCGGCCACCAACATCACCATCGAATGGTAAAAAGCATCGGACCAATCTTCCGAGTGCAGGAAGCGGGCGCCGACAAACACCAGCGTCGCGGCCGATAGCACCCCTAACACATACGGCCGCTGCCAAGACTCGACGAAACGCTGGGTCGGCGTCTTTTGGGCTTGTGCCTCCTGCACCATGTGAACGATCCGTTCCAGCGTGGTGTCGGCGACCGCCCGCGTCATCAGCACGCGGACGACGCCGCGGACGTTGATGGTGCCGGCGAAAACCTCCGAACCCGCCGGCTTGCGAACCGGTTCGCTTTCGCCGGTCAGCGTCGCTTCGTCGGCCCATGTTTCGCCCTCGTCGACCGTTCCGTCCACCGGAAAACGTTCGCCCGGCTTCACTCGCACGCGGTCGCCGACGCGAAGCGAGTCGACGGCCACTTTACGATCGTCGGCGGACGAGGGCTCGACCAGCCACGCCTCCCGCGGACGCAATTTGATCAGCGATTCGATCGAGCGTGTCGTGCGGTGCATGGCGAACGCTTCGAGCGTGCCGCTGAGCGAGAACAGGAACAAGAGCACGGTGCCTTCGCCCCAATCCCCGATCGCCGCCGCTCCGGCTGCCGCCAAGACCATCAGCAAGTCGACATTCAACTGCCCGCGTCGCAAGCTGTTCAACGCGTTGGATGACGGCCCGAGACCGCCCGCCAGATACGCGAGCCCGTAGCAGGCGTACGGGGCGAACGGCCATGTCTCCAGCCAGCGGGAGGCCAGCCAACCGGCGACGCCGCCAACCAAACAGATCCCGGTGGCGACCGCGCCCGCGATAGGCGGCGAGTCCGAATGCGAAGCATGATCTTGTGCCATGGCGGAATTATAGCCGTCGGGCCGATTCGCGTTCCGACCCCACCGCGCTTCAGCTATATTCCACAGTCGCCCATACTCCCGTGAAGCGTGTCCCCAACCACCTCCGCAACACCCCATCCCCCAACCATGCATGCGAGGAGCGACTCCGGTGAATGACGGCATGAAACGCGGCAAAGGGCTGGTAGCGGGCTTGGCGGCCGGTCCGCGGTACGGCTCGCCGGCGAATCCCGGCAAGTCCGAAGAGGCGTTGACGCATTCGTACGCGTTTCGCGAGACGGTCGAGTCGATCGTCGTGGCGATCCTGTTGGCGTTCTTGTTTCGAACGTTCGTGGGCGAAGCGTTCGTGATTCCAACGGGCTCGATGGCCCCAACGCTGCAGGGCAACCACAAGGATGTGGTCTGTCCGAAGTGCAAGTTCGGATATCAGGCCAACGCGAGCGTCGAGAATGACGACCACTGGAGCCAGGGAAGGCTGGCCGTCGCGGCGACCACCTGTCCGCTCTGCCGCTACGCGCAGCGGATCGACGTGGAAAAGGATCCCAATCACACCTCGTTCGCTGGCGACCGCATTCTAGTCAACAAGTTTAGCTACGACTTCGGCGATCCGCGCCGCTGGGATGTGATCGTCTTCAAGTATCCGAACAACGCCAAGCAAAACTACATCAAGCGACTGGTCGGGTTGCCCGGCGAGGCAATCAAGGT
>CAIXSC010000523.1 GCA_903921945.1 uncultured Planctomycetaceae bacterium | reverse complement strand
GCAGCCAGCGTTAAGGCAGCCAGCGTCAAGGCAGCCAGCGTCAAGGCGGCCAGCGTCAAGGCAGCCAGCGTCAAGGCGGCCAGCGTCAAGGCGGCCAGCGTCAAGGCGGCCAGCCTCAAGGCAGCCGGCGTCAAGGCGGCCAGCGTCAAGGCAGCCAGTGCCAAGGCAGCTAGCGTCAAAGCAGCCAGTGTTAAGGCAGCCGCGGCGCCAGCGATGACAGCCAGCTTGTCAGACGCGAAAGCGGTTTCTACGGGGCAACGCGAGGCGCCTTTGCCTTCGAAGATGGACAAGATCAAAGCCTTGATCGCAAGGACCGCCGCGCTGCAAAAGGCGAAGGAGATGGCCAAGGCGGCTTCCGCCAAAAAGGGAACGAAGGCGGACCACCCGCTTGCCGAATCTTCGCCGTCCGCGACATCCGTTTCGACACATCCAGTCTCGCCAAATTCGGAATCGCCGAAGCCGGAATCGCCAAGGCAGGAATCGCCAAAGCCAGCGTCGTCGAAGACCCGGCGGGTATCGGAGCCAGCTCCGGCCAAGCGAGCGGCCCCGCGGAAATCGCGATGAAAATCGCGCCCCGCATTCCACTCGTCAGATAAACTAGAGCGGCATGGGAGCCGGCTTGCCGCTGTATCGTTGGGTTCGCTGAGCGGTCTCCCACGAAACCACCGAGACACAACGATGCGAGTGAACAACATCGGCACGGCCGTCGTCGACCACGCGCTGCCCCAGCCGTCCCGCCGCCAAGTGATCAGCTCCTTGGCTGGTGGTTTTGGCGCCTGTGTGCTGGCCGACTTGCTGGCCGACTTGCCGGCCAGCGATCGTCGCGTACGAGCCGACAGTCCGGAAAAGCCCATGGCCACGGTACGCCGTGAACCCCGCGCGAAGCGGGTGGTGTTTCTGTTCATGGCGGGTGGACCTTCGCATCTTGATCTATTCGATGAAAAGCCATTGCTGGCCCAGTACGCGGGCCAACGGCCGCCGGAAGCCGATCTGCGAACCGAGCGGGTTACGGGCGGGCTGTTGCCCACCCCTTGGAAATTCGCGCCGGGCGGGCAGAGCGGTTTGCGGATCAGCGAACTCTTGCCGCGTCTCCGTGACTGCGCGGACGATCTGTGCGTCGTGAAGTCGATGGTCGGAGGGAATCCCAATCACGCGCCCGCCGCCAATCACTTGTTTTCCGGCCGAATCGATCAAATCCACCCGTCGCTTGGCGCGTGGGTCTCGTATGGACTTGGGACGGAGAACGCCGACCTGCCGGCGTTTGTGTCGTTGAGCAGCGGCGGGTCGGCGGTGCGGTATGTGCGCAGCGGCTACCTGCCGAGCGAGCACCAGGGAACGCCCATCGACATCGCCGCCAAGAGTCCGGCGGAAATGGTGCAGTTCCTGAAAAACGGTCTTTGGGACGGCGACACGCAACAGCGCCAGTTTGAATTCCTGAAGCGGATGAATCGGCGGCAAGCGGAAGCGACACGCGATCCAGTGCTCGATTCGCGTCTGCGGGCCATGGAGACGGCGTACCGCATGCAGTTCGCCGCGGGCGATGTGTTCGCGTTGGAGCAAGAAACCCGCGGCGTGCGGCAAGAGTATGGCGAGACGCCGATGGGTAACGGCTGCCTGATCGCTCGCCGGTTGGTCGAACGCGGCGTGCGATTCGTTCATTTGGAATTGGGTGGCTGGGACCACCACGAGAACATCGACAAATCGATCGCCGGATTGAGCCGTCAGATCGACCAACCGATCGCGGCGTTTCTTGGCGATCTCAAGCGTCGCGGGTTGCTCGACGAAACCCTGGTGGTTTGGGGCGGCGAGTTTGGTCGGACGCCCGTTTCGGAGAGCGGCAATGGACGCGACCACAATCATTATGGGTTCACCATGTGGTTGGCGGGCGGTGGCGTCCGCGGCGGAATGTCCTACGGAGCGACCGACGACTTTGGTTTCCGCGCGGTGGAGCGGCGCGTTTCGGTCCACGACCTGCACGCCACCATCTTGCATTTGCTCGGAATCGACCACGAGCGTCTGACCTATCGGCATTCGGGCCGCGATTTCCGGCTCACCGATGTCCACGGCGAAGTTGTCCGCGACTGGCTCGTGTAGCCCGCGTCCGCCGATCCGGCGTTTTTTCCAAGGAGCTCTTTTCGATGGCGTCCTCGCCCGTTCACTGCGATCTTGACTTCAGCCGTCCGGGTCGGCAGCATGGCCACCTCTATTTGCCATTTTCTTATAACATGGCCGGCTGGGCGAATTTGATGGTGCCGATCACGGTGCTCAACGGCGAGCGGGGTGGGCCGACGGCGCTGGCCTTGGCGGGCAACCATGGCGACGAGTATCCGGGGCAGGTCGCGCTCTTGCGATTGAGCCGCGAGTTGAAACTGGAAGAGGTCCGCGGCCGTTTAATCCTGGTTCCCTGTTTGAGCATGCACGCGTCGAAGGCGATGACGCGGTTGTCACCGGTGGACGGAAAGAATTTCAATCGCTGTTTTCCGGGGCGGCCGGACGGTTCGCCGTCGGAGGTGCTGGCGCACTATCTTTCGAGCGTCTTGTTTCCGTTGGCCGACATTGTGATCGATATTCATACCGGCGGACGCAGTTTGGATTTCGTGCCGTGCGCGCACATGCACTTGGTGCCCGACTTGCAGCAGCGCGAGCGGATGCGGGCTGGCACCGAGGCATGGAACTCGGAACTCGCGTTTCTCTATGCCGATATCGCCGGTTCGGGGCTGTTGCCAGTGGAGGCCGAGAACCAAGGCAAGACGGTAATCACCACGGAAATGGGGGGCGGCGAAGCGGTGCCGGCGAGTGTGCATCGACTGACCCAGAGCGGCCTGCGGAACGTTTTGCGGCACTTCGGGGTGTTGGACGGCCGTCCGGCGACTCGGCGAGAACTGGGAATCAAACCGGTGCGATGGGTGCAAGCGTTGGACCGCGAGGATTATCGTTTCGCGCCCGAGTCCGGCATCTACGAAAACTTAGTGGATCTTGGCGCCGAGGTTTCAGCTGGCGAGCCTGTTGGCCAGATCCATTTCATCGAACGTCCCGACCGCGAACCGGTCCCCGTGGTAGCCGCCTCCGCCGGAGTGCTCATCGGCGCCCGCAGCCCAAGCGTTGTCATCCAAGGCGACTGTGTTGCCTGCATTGCCCACGACGTCACCTGGTAACCCACGGCTGAAAGGGCCCGAGTCGCTGGTATCTCGACCAAAATACGTTTGACCGCTACGAGCCGAACCAGGCCGGCCGCGGTAGCGGCCGCCTCCCCGGTACTTGTTCACCGACGTCGCGGAAACCGATCGCGAAGGCATACATTGAAAGGACCTCCTATGACTCTGCTCTACACGGAATCGCATGAATGGGTGCAAGTGGCCGAAGAACCGGCGACCGGCGCCAAGCTCGCGACGATCGGGATTTCCGCCTTCGCCGTCCGCGAACTGACCGATCTGGTCTTCATGCAGTTGCCAAAGGTCGGCCAAACGCTCAAGGCGGGTGAGGAGTTTGGAGAAGTGGAGTCGGTCAAAGCGGTAAGCGGTCTCTACTCGCCGGTGTCTGGCGAAGTGATCGCGGTAAACACCGAATTGCCCGATCGTCTCGACACCCTGAAGGCGGATCCGTACGTCGAAGGCTGGATGATCAAGGTGCGGCTCGCCAATCCTGCGGAGTTATCCAAACTCCTCACCCAGGAAGCGTACGAAAAGCAGTGCTCGGAGCAAGCTTAGCGAGCTCGCGGCCCCTCTTTTATCCGCAAGCCGTTTCGCTTCCCGCCAAGCTTCCTATCGCGGTGGCGACAAGCGATCGCCACCTGCGGTTCCCATGACATGCGGCGTCATCGGATGATTACCCGGCGATGGGATGCATCGCGAGTCCCCCGATTCGCCGTCATCACTGTCCGAAAACTAAACACCCACAAAGTCCTCGGGGTGTCAAGTTGATCAGCTCCAGGCCATCATGGTTGGTCCTTCTGCGTTTCCTGTGGGTCGCCATCGCAGGAGTCGCAGGGTGCGGCGCAAGCCGCGCCGGATTGCGTTGTGGCTAGGAAGTTCGGCGAGGCACGAATCTTCGGCGGGACCCAGAGGGGAGAATGGCAGTCACCACATCGTCAAGACATGGTGTTCAGGCTCGATTTGGCCTCGATATGGCGTGTGCCGTTCTCGACAACACCTGAAACGAAATGTCGGCGAAAGCCTTCCTCAAGCTTGTCCTCGGACACATGACAATCCCTTGCCATGTTTAGGATCCAGGAAGCTACTCCTCGATCGCCACTTAAGATTTGGAGTTGCTTCGCGGGGATGTGACGGTACGCTTCGGGGACGCACTGCGGCGAAGCTTCCACAGCAGACGTCGACAACGATAGGCGAGTCGCGAGGAGAGGGAGCCTCGGGGAGCTTGGCGTGATTGGTGGGTGGCCCAAGTCACGAAGGCATCGCTTTCAGGGGTAGCGGCTCGCGCCGCGATCGCCTCCCAATCTCGTCCGTCCTCAGAAGGTGGCGGCTCGCCAGCTTGGCGACACAAGTCCGCATAAAGACTGAACACGGCCGGGAAACGGACTCGGACGAGTGCTTCTGGCTCGGGTGAATCGAGACGTTGAAGTAATTCGCGATCGTAACAGTTGGCCGGTTTAACCTGCGGAAGCGCAAATCTGCGCTGGAAGGGCCCCAAGGCTCCGACTGGGTCGGTTGCCAGTCGGTCAATCTCCATCAGCATGCAATCGTCTGGCCATCGAGCGACGAAGTCAAGGACCGCTTGGTTGTAACGGGCCCAGACGCGAAGGGCGAATTCGGGTTGCTGTTGAAACAGTGCGTCCCCGCGACGATAGAGCGAATCCGCCACTTCCCAAGGTTTGCGGAAAACGAACAAGAATTTCGCGCCCGGCGCCAACTCGCGCCAGAATTCGAGAAACAACGTGGTGCGAGGTTCCTTCCATCCCCACACACGGCCCGTGGAGGAACGCCGTGCCAGCCACCCCTCCGCGACCGTGCGAGCCGCTGGCGGCAGTGGCGGCAATGCCGTATCGAGAAATCCAGCCTCGTTGAACCCAAGTTTGGCGAGCCACTCGGTATGGAACGAGTAAACATCCATGTCCTCGAAATGGCCGCGTTGATTGCCACGAGCCGGTCCCAGCAGCTCGTCACCCATGTGAACGCCTACTGACGCCAGCAAGGAGGCGGCTAGCGAGGTGCCCGAGCGGTGCATGCCGCCAACGATGATCGGTCCGTGAGATTGGTCGCCAGTCGATTCCGTGCGTTTTGTCATGGTCCCAACCGATGGCGAAGAATGAGACAGGCCGGAATTGGTCTTAAAGATTCCCTTCCCACGGTTCTGTCATCGACATGACGGTTATGCCAATTGAGCCGATTGCGCCGAAAGCGACGGCTGCGGGTTCTCGGCGACAGTCGATGAGGAATCAGAGGCGGACGGCGACGGTTTAGGCAACTCGCCCCATTCCCGATTGTCCCCAGTTTCCCAGGAATGCCGCCAATAGTGCGGACGACAGATCCTGGCGAGTTCGGGCCATTTCGGCGAAGGAAGTCGCCGCCTGGACGGATTGTCGAGCCGCTTCCATTTGTCCTTCGGCGAGTTGCCGTCGTGCCGAACGGAGTGCGGAGCGCCGATGCCATTCCAGGCTTTGAGCGATGACATCCACTCGCTGTTCGTAGGGAAGGCGCAGCGAATTGAACGCGATCGCCTTTCCAATTTCTTGCCAGTAGGATCCGGCCGCGAAATTGCGGGATGTCTCGCTTTGAGAATGGCGCCGGTAGGCCGCGAGCGCGGACGTGGTGTACCAAACCGGATAAGCGGCGGCGATACGAACCCACATTTCCCAATCCAAGGTTTGACGGAGGTCGGATCGAAATCCGCCCAACGACTCGTAGACGGACCTTCGAACGATCACCCCCGGCGTTTGCAGTCGCTGGCGGACGGAGATGGTCGCGAGCCAACCGCGTAGTTGTCCAGTTCGCCAAGCGAGGCGCGACGATGTCTTACGCCAACTGCCATGCTGATCAATGATTCGGGTGCGGCAAAAGGCCATGCCGAACGATACCGACGACTCGAGGGCCGGCGCCAACTGGCGATAAAACCCCGGCAAAATGTGGTCGTCTTGGTGCAGGAGATGGATCCATGTCCCACGAGACAGTTCGATCGCGCGATTCCAGTTGCCGCCGATACCCAATCGCGTCGCGTTGTGATGGTAGGCGATGCGGCCTTCCGGATCGATGGTGCGCAGTTGCTGCTCGACGGCCGCTTCGAGCGGCGAGTCGTCGACAACGAGGATTTCGAGTTGGGGCAGGCTGGCGGTCTCGTGGAGCACCGATTGCAGAGCCACCAACAGTTTTTCCGAGGGCCGATATGTAGGAACGGCAACCGAAATCAACGGTCGATCGGCCTGTGAATCCGGTGCGGAGATGGTGGGTGGAGGAGCGATCGAATGGGCTTCGTGAAGCATGGCAACACACCGAGAGGAAGGTGGGGCTGTAATAGCTGTTTCGGTTGTGGCGATCCGAATTGCCCTGCGGAACAACGTGTCAAGTGCGTCGCGAACCACTTGGCGTGGGAGATATTTAGGATTAGCGAGCCTCTTTGGTGGAAAGACCCGGCGAGTTTTCCGCTTGCGTAGAAGTCGCCGGTGGTAGCGGCTGGCATTGCGTATGCCGCCAAGAGGTCAGTCGCCAGCAAACCAAGCTCAGCGATCGGCCCCGCAACGCGTCCACCACTCCGTCACACGCCTCCCCCCGACAGGCTGTGTCTTGCTGAGCCACAGAGGCACAGAGATGCCTGAGAACGAGCATGGGACGTCGATCGTCGATAGTGCAGCCCACTTTCCGCAGGTCATGGAGTCCGGAACGCCACAGCCGAAGCGGGAAGCGACTTTGGCTGCCGAGTGACGGAAGCGAGGATTGTCGTTCGATCGAATCGGATGCTGGATGGCATCCCCCAATTCGCCCGCAGGGGTGTTATGGCCCTCTCGCCGCGACTTTGTGACGCCGCGACTTTGTGACGCCGCGACTTTGTGACGCCGCAGCCTAGACATTGTGACGCCGCAGCCCCTAAGCCGCCCGGCCGATGTGCCGCTCTAGTGTCCCGTCGTTACCACGTCATCACTCATTTCCACGTCATCACTCATTCCGCAGTCATCACTTACCTCGCGGCGCAACGCCGACCCACTGCCAGCGCTTTGTCGGCTGCTGGAGTCGCATTCTGGACGGTGCGCAATCAAGTCGAGCTGGCTTGGGAACTGGGGGGAAGTTCGCGGCCCCGTCGCCGGCGACCACGGTTGGATTGCGACGGCTTTGACGGCTGGATGGGCGGCGGAATTGCTTGCGACCTAGCGGCCGCCTATCTACGATAAGAGAGACGAATGAGGAGTAGTCTCGCTGTAGCGACCTGATTGAGGAGCGGTTCGGATGATCCGGTACGTTTTTTTGGGAATCGCCGCCGCCGCGTTGGCCGTTTCGGCCGCGGGGCCGGTTGCCGCGCAGGATAGCCTGTTGCAGGACCTATACGGCCGCGGTGTTCACGCGTTTTTCGCTCAGCAGTACGCGGAAGCGCACGAGCTGTTCACCGAGGCGATCGACGCCGGATCGCGGGATCCGCGCAACCATTACTTCCGCGGCCTCTGCTGCTCGCGGCTCGGCCGGCCCGAGGAGTCCCAGAAGGATTTCTCCACCGGCGCCGAGCTCGAATTGTCCGCGGACCAGCTCTACAACGTGTCGATCTCGCTGCAACGCGTGCAGGGTCCAGACCGACTGAAGCTGGAACGCGCCCGGTCGACCGCTCGCTTGACGATCTATCAGCGGGACATGAAACAGAAACTCGCCCGCTATGAAGAGCAGCGGCAGGCCGAGCAAGGCGTGCAACGCAAGCCAGCCGCGCCGGCGGCCGACACGACCGCCGCACCGGCTGCCCCGGCGGCCGAACCAAGCGCGGAGGGCGATCTGTTCGCGGAGGGCAAAACCGAAAAGGCGCCCGAAAAGCCGGCGACTCCCGCAGCCGCCGCTCCTGCCGCCGACGATCCGTTTGGCGACGAAAAGCCCGCGGCTAAGCCGGCCGCGAAACCCGCCGCTGACGATCCGTTCGGAGCCGAGCCTGCGGAAGAGAAGCCGGAGATGAAGGAAGAACCGAAGGGCGAAGCCGACCCGTTCGCGGATGACGCCGGGGCAGCGAAGCCAGCGGCCAAGCCAGCGCCTGCGGGCGAAGCCGACCCGTTCGCGGACGACGCGGGCGACGCGCCCGAAATGAAGAAGGACGACGCCGGAGCCGCGCCTCCGGCCAAGGACAATACGAAGCCCGCCGAGGAAGATCCGTTCGGCAACTAACTTGTTGCCGCCGGGTGTTTTCGATCGACGATCCGTTCACCGCCGCCGCTCGCTGTTCGCAGCGCGCGGCGGTTTTGCGTTTATATTGTGATTCGCACCGATTGAGGTTCGCACCGAGATCTTCCCCGTGGAGTTCGCCGCATGGCCCAACACCGCCGTTTCGACTTGTTGACCACGAAGACGTCGTGGATCGCGACGCTTGTGGTCGCGTTCGCCTCTGTGTCGAGCGTGACCTCCATGACGTTTGCCGCTCCGCCGACACTTGGCAACCTTCCGGTTCGCGGCCTTCGTATTGGCAGCGCGAACACCTTCGCGGTCGAAGGCGCCGAGCTCGGCCCGGGAACTCGATTGCTGCTGCCGTGGCCGACCGCCACCGCGACACTCGCCGACGGCGCGACGCCCCAGCGTGTCGTGTTCACCGTCACCATCCCCGACGAGGTGCCGCCGGGGATTTATCCCGTGCGTGTCGCAACCAAGGGCGGCGTCTCGAATACGGCACTGGTTGGCGTCGACCGGCTGGAGCAAAAGCCCTACGCGCCCCTGGTCGAAACATTGCCGGTGGCGTTGCACGCGACCATCGGCGGCGAGCAGCGTCTGCGAGTCGACTTTGCCGGTAGGAAGGGCGAAGCATTGGCGGTGGACGTCGAGAGCCAACGGTTGGGCGGTGGTTTGCGACCGGTCATTCGCGTTTACGATGCCGCTGGTGCTCAATTGGCTTGGAGCCCGCCGCGCGTCGAACTCGCGCAAGATGCTCGGCTGGAAACGAAACTGCCCGCCGACGGACGCTACACGGTGGAAGTTCACGACATGCTGTTCCGCGCCGCGGCGCCGGGATTCCTGCGACTGAAGATCGGAGCCTTTGCCTACGGTTCGATGGTCTTCCCCAGTGGCGTGTCGTTCGGCAGCAAAACGCCATTGGAGTGGATCGGCGGCCATCTCCCGCCTGGCACACGAACCGAGTTCATCGCCCCGGCGGCCGGCGCGGTTGCTGGCGAACTGCCGGCGCCTCCGCCGATGTCCGTGGTCTACTCGGGACATTCGCCGCGGCTGGCGGTTTCGGATTTCCCGGAAGTTGTCGAGCTTCCCAATTCAACCGCAGCGGCCGGAGCACCGGCCAACACGCCGGCGGGACAGGCGGGACAGGCGGGACAGGCGGCAGCGAGCTCGCATGGCAAGTCGCCGTTGGCGATTAGCGGTCGCTTGTCGGCGCCCGGCGAAGAAGATCGTTTGCGGATCGACGTGACGCCAGGAAGCCGGCTGCAGTTCGATGTCGTGGCGCGTCGGCAAGGCTCGCCGCTGGACGGCGTGCTGACGCTGCTCGGTCCCGCCGGCAATGGCTTGGCGTCCGGCGACGATCGTCCCGGCACGGCCGACCCGGGCGTCGATTTCACGGTGCCTGAAAAAATGGAATCGCTGACCATTTCGCTCCGGGATCTCCAGCGCCGGGGCGGGGCCGATTTCACCTATCGCGTTGTCGTGCGCGACCTTGGACAACCCTTGGCGACGGCCACGACCGATACCGACCGTTGGAATGTGCCCGCCGGCGGCACGGTCCTGGTGCCGTTCACGGTCGCGCGGCAAGCCTACGACGGTCCGATCGCGCTCGAGTTCGCTGGCCTTCCCGCGAATATCCAGGCGCGTGGTCTGACCATCGCCCCCGGTGCCACTCAGGGGCTCGTATCGCTTACGGCAGCCCCCAGCGCGGAACCGGTGGCGGTTGCTGGTCGTTGGATCGCGCGGAATGCTGGCGGATCGGCGACGTTCGCTCAACCCGTTTTGGCCGCCGACAGCCCGCTTTTCCGCCTGCGACCCTGGGGCCGCGAGGAAATGACAATGGCGATCGCCGAACCAGCCGTCTTCACGGCCGACTGGGGCCCCGATGCCGTCGACGCTGACCAACTGCCGCTCGGCGGAAAACTGTCGCGGACGGTCGTGTTGCGGCGAGCGGCACCGGCGAACGGCGCCCCGGCAGCGCCGCCCGGAGCGGTCCGGTTCCGACTGGTAACCACGCAGCCGATGCCGAAGAAGACCGTCAAGGAAAACAACAAAGATGTGCAGAAGGACGACCTCGATCGCGCGCTGCGACTGGGAGGCGAACCGATGACGGCGGCGCTGGCCGCTGGCGCCCAAGCGGAACAATCGCTGGCGGTCCTCGTGCCGGGCGACCTGCCGGCCGGACCGTGGTCATACGCCGTCCTGGCCGAACTGCTTGGCCCCGACAACAAGACCGTCGTCGCCACCGCCGCCACTCCGACGCGAACGCTGGCGACCGTGAAGCCGTAAGCTGGCCCAGCCACGCGGCTCGCGCCGTTTCGTATCTTGTAGGCGTCTTGAGACCGACTTCTCCGACCGCGAAGAACGACTTGCCCGATGAGCGAATCCGAACATCCGTCCGCCCCACAGGCCGCGAGTGCGGCGGCACATCCAGCAACTCCGGCATCGCACGCCGCCGGCGACGGCCAGCGTTGTTCGCTGGAGCCGCTCGATCCGCAAATGACGTCGATCCAACCGGGGGGCGGTTGGTGCATGAGTTTGGAATTGGCGTGGGGCGGCGTGCGTCGTCTGTGGCTGCGGATGTTTCGGCGCGGCTATCTAGCGCGGATGCGGGAAAAGCGGCGCGGGACTCCGGTTGGCGTGCCACACGACGTGCTCGATCCGCGCGACGTGAAGTTCTACCGCAATCAGGGCGATTTTGGTTGGGCGCCAGCCGACGATCCATTCCGCTGGCGGGATCGTCTGCCGTTCGCGCGCGCGGGATTGGCCGAACTGCTGTTAATCGGCGGTTTCTTTTTGGCGGCGACCGTGGCCACGGGGTGGTTTTATTGGCCGGCGGCTCCGGTTCCGGCAGTGCTGATGTTGCTCGTGGTCTGGTTTTTCCGCGATCCGGCGCGGCGGATTCCCAATGGGCTGGGCGTTGTGGTTTCGCCCGCTGACGGCAAGGTGGTCAGCATCGAAGAGCTCGAACACGACCCGTTCATCGGCGGCCCGGCCATTTCAATCGGGATCTTCCTGAGCATCTTCAACGTGCATATCAATCGCGTGCCGATCGCCTGCCGGGTGATCGGGATGACCTATCATCGCGGCAAGTTCCTCAACGCGTTGCTGGAAAAGTCGACCCGCGAGAACGAGCAGTTGCACATCCGGTTGGAGGGCGACGAGTTTCCCCATCGGCGCATGGTGGTCAAACAGATCGCCGGCGCGATTGCCCGGAGAATCGTTTGCTGGGTCCGTCCGGGCGAATCGCTGGCACGAGGAGACCAGTTCGGTATGATTAAGCTCGGTTCGCGAACCGAGCTAATTCTGCCGCGCGAACCCGGTTTGCGAATCGCGATCCGCGTGGGACAAAAGGTGGCGGCCGGCGCGACTGAGATGGCTCGATACGAGTAGGCGGCGAAACCGCAAGGAGAATGGCATGGCGGAAGCACCGATTGGCCGTCGAATGGCGACGCCGGAGTTGCGGCGGCGGCGGTTGTTTGGCGTGCTGCCGTCGTTGCTGACGCTGGGCAATGGCGCGTGCGGGTTTGGCGCGATCACGTTCGCGGCGAAAGTCGGTCCCGACACGACGATGGAGAACACTCTGTACATCGCGGCGCTGCTGATTTTCGCCGCCATGGTGTTCGACGCGCTCGATGGCCCGTTGGCTCGGCTTTCCAAACAAACGAGCGACTTTGGTGCTCAACTGGACAGCTTGTGCGACGCCATCAGTTTTGGCGTGGCCCCCGGCTTCTTAATGCTGAAGTTTTGCGACGTGTTTCCAGCCCGCATCCAGTGGGTCATCGCCGTGCTCTACATGCTGTGCGCGGTGCTGCGGTTGGCTCGCTTCAATGTCGCGAAGACGCAGAGCACCGATCACGACAATTTCGCCGGCTTGCCGTCGCCGGCGGCGGCGGGCATGGTCGCGTCGCTGGTTGTGATCGCGCCAGGACTGACGCGGTGGACAAGCCCGGAGACTTCCGAGTGGCAGCGAGGGTTCGGCGAGTGGCTGCAACGCGGCACCGAAGCCAGCCTTCCGATCGTGACGTTGGTGGTGGCCTGCCTGATGGTGTCGCGGATCCGCTATCCGCATCTTTTCAACCAGCTTTTCCGCGGCCGGCGCAGTTTCCGCCATTTGGTGAACCTCTGCTTCGCCTTGGTGGCCATTATCGCCGTGCATGAATTGGCGATTCCGTTGGTGTTTTGTTACTATGCCTTGAGCGGTCCGGCCCGCGCGGTCGCGGCGCGGATTCCAGGCTTGGGACGGCTCTCCGAGCGTCTTAGCCATCCTTCGTGACGGACCGGTACCGAGCGGGATTCTCGGCGTTTCACGGTCAACCCATGGTGGCGTTTGTCTTCATCGCCGCGTTTGTCGTCGCCGCTCCGCCCGGATCGGCCGAGGGGGAAACGCTGTTCGTGCTGGAAAACGGCGGCAGCGTTCGCGGACGCTGGCTGAACGCCGATCGCCGACCCGGTGAACCCTACCGCCTCGCCGCCCAGGAACCGGTGGCGATGGAATGCGAACTGGCCGAGTCGCAGGTGAAGGAAGTGCGGCGCCGGCGGCCCGTCGAGTCCGAGTACGACCGGATGGCGCCCGGTTTCACCGACACGCCCGAAGGCCAATGGCAGGCAGCCGAATGGTGCCGGCAACGCGGCCTCAAGGCGTATCGCGACTACCACCTGCGGCGATTGGTCGAGCTAAACCCGAACCACGCTCGCGCCTGGTCGCTGCTCGGTTACGCCCAAATCAATGGCCGCTGGAAACGCCGAGCCGATTTGGAAGCGGATCTGGGCTACGAGTTTCATGAAGGCCGGTGGCGACTGGCCCAGGAAATTGAATTATTGGAGGAACGCCAACGCATCGAAGCGGAACGGCTCGCGTGGCGTCAACGCGTGTTTCAATGGCACGACATGATGCGGCGACGCGATCGCGCGGCCGAGGGGCAGCGTCTGTTGTCGGAAATCCGCGATCCGCTCGCAGTGCCCGCTCTACAGGCTTGCCTGGCCAGGGAAGCGTTGTTCGCGCGTCGCGTGTTTCTCGTGAACGTGCTGAGTCAAATTCCCGGACCCGAGTCGTTTGACGCGGTGGTGCTCGCCGCGCTGGGCGATCCGCACATCGAAGTCTTCCATGCGGCAGCGGATCGAATCCTGAAACGCAACTCGCCGCTACTGGTCGAGCGCCTGTGCCAGTGTTTACAGGATCCGTTGAACTTCCGAGTTAACCGCGCGGCGTACTTGCTCGGAAGGCTCGAGGACCGTTCCGCCGTCGGTCCGCTCATCCGATCGCTGGCGACTCGCCATGTTGTCGCGAATCCGGCTCGCAGTGCGGCGAATGCGGATGCCATCTCGTTGTCGGTCGCCAAGGATGGAGACGGCAATCCCCGAGTCGGCTCGTTCCAGACAGGCGCGGATGATCAACCGGCGACAGTCGTGGTGTGGACCGCCAATCCCGAAGTCCACGCCGCGCTGCTCAAGTTAACGGGGCAGGATTTTGGCTATCACCAGTCGATGTGGTTGCAGTGGCATGCCGCCAGCAACCGCTCGGCGAAGAGCGGAGATGCCAAGGCAGCGGTAACCTCGTTTATTGCCAAGCCGCAGGCGCTGGCAGGGCCGCAAAGCGCGATCGGCCACGGCGCGAACGGCCGAAGCGCGATCGGCCACGGCGGGGCTGATTCAGGTGCCAGCCCGGCCGTCGCCTTCGGCTCGGCGGTAAACGACGAGCGGCGATGAACGACGAGCGGCGATGAACTCGTTTACCG
>CAIXSC010000522.1 GCA_903921945.1 uncultured Planctomycetaceae bacterium | reverse complement strand
GGTCGCCATCGCAGGAGTCGCTGGGTGCGGCTTGCGCCGCCGGATTATCGGAGGCATGGCGCAGGTGTCCAAGTGTGCATTGGCAGTGGGGCCAGCGACTGCGTCGGCTATTGGAACCAGGAGAAACGGAGTTGGGCCGTGCGGGGACGCAACGTGGCTCGGGAGTTCGGCGGGGATTACGGGCGTTGCAGTTCGCGTCGCATGGATTCGCCCATCCACGCCACGTAGCGTCGCACGCCGTCGGCCAACAGAAGGCCGACGGCGAGAATCAGGATCACGCACAAACGCGCGCGCACAGAACCCGGATAGCGGATGAGTGGCATGGTGAACTACTTCGGCAGGATGGCCCGGAGGTCGTACGCCGTGACACGGTTTTCAAGCATCCGCGGCAAAACGAGCGTCTTCGTGTCCAGCAACACGGCATGGTCGGCCGCGCCTTGCGGCAAGGCGAGCACCAGTTTGGCTTCGCCCGACTTGGACACATGGAACACCTTGCCCGCCCGCCAGTCGGTCACGACGTAACCGCCAGCGCCGTCGCGTTCAACGCCATCCAAGTTGCCAAGCGGTTCTGGAGTCACAGGGGTGACCTTGCCTTCACGGCTCAACTTCGAAATCCAACCATCGCCGTCTTTGGCCGTTCCACCGCCTCCACCGATCTGCGACAGAAACAACACGCCCGCCTCAGCGTCCCAGTACGCGCTCTCCGGCGCTTTGATCCCCTCGGTGACTTCCCAAACCACTGGCGGATCGGCCGCCGCAACGCGAACCTCCGCCACCACACCCGCCAAGCCGCTCGCAACCAAACCGGCCACTCCCGCCAACGCCACGAGCCCCGCCCGAGCGCACCGGCCAATCGCTGTCCGCTTTAGCGGTGATCGCTGTTCGCGGTGCCGCGCGTGTGACTGTTCCTGATGCTGTGGTTGCCACAGTTCTTGCCGCTGTTCTTGCCGCTGTGCTGGAGTCTGATTGGGGCGCTGCATGGTGATGCGTTCCTCGCGTGAGTGCCAACAAGAAGCCGAACTTAGGGACATCAGCGCGGATTGTGTCACAGATTGGCCGCGACGCAAGCCGGGCGAGTTGGCTTACGGCGCGGGACGGGAGATCGGTCCGCACACCGGGCAGTCCGGGCGCCTGCGTAGCGGCAAGGTTTCGAAACACGGATTGCGCAAGTCGAACACCAGCAGCCGGCTGGCGAGCGGTTCGCCGAAGCCCGCGAGCACCTTGATCGCTTCCATCGCCGCCAATGAACCCACGGTGGACGATACGGCGCTAAACACCGGGAACTCGCGTTTCCAGTGCGGTGGCGGCTCGGGGTAAAGGCACGCCAAACACGGCGTGCGCCCCGGCAGCACCGTCGTCAGTCGGCCCTCCAAATCGTACATCGCGCAATCGACCAGCGGCTTGCCGAGTTGCACGGCGGCGCGATTCATCGCTAGCCGTTCGGCGAACAGCGGAGCGGCACTCACCACCAGGTCCGCGCGCCCAATCAGATCCGCCGCGTTGCCCTCGTCGATGTTCGCCTCGATCGTTTCAATCTCCACATGGGGATTGAGTTCCCGTAGCCTCCGCCGTGCCGATTCGACTCGCGGCTTGCCGATCCAATCGGTGGTCATCAGCAGTTGGCGATTCAGATCGTTCAATCGCAACTCGCCACCGTGGGCCAGGATCAGCTTGCCGATTCCGGCAGCAGCCAGTTGCAGCGCGGCGGTGCCGCCAACACCGCCGATGCGCGACACCAGCACCGTCGCTTCCTTCAGACGCCGTTGGCCCGCTTCGCCGAAGTCCGGCACCCACAATTGCCACTCGTAGCGGTTGCGTTCGGCCGCATCGAGTTCCGATCGCTGGCCCGTGTCTTCCATGGTCGAGCATCTCGCATCTCAGTTGGTTGCCACTCAACTCGGTCCATTCGGCTGCTGCGACTTAGCCACCGGCGATGGGCGGGAGGAGCCAAACGACATCGCCATCGCGAAGCCGGGTGGCATTCGCCTCGTTTGCCATGACGGCCGCGTCATTGATCGCGATCAACAGACTTGGGCGAATGGCCCCGGAATCGCTCAGCAGGTGCGGTCGGCCGGCGGCGTGGCGTTCGGCCAGATGCGCGATAAGTTCAGCCAGCGTCCGATCGGGCGACCAACCGACATCCTCTTCGCCGCAGCGCGTCGCCGTTCGCAGTTGTCCTGAATACTTCACTCGCAGTTTCATCGTTGGTTTCCGTTCGCTCTCAGTCCGATGCGGTCCGCTCGCGCGTTAATTCCTCGACCGGGCGTTCGCTGAGTTGTCCGTGTTCCAGCACATACAACCGATCGGCGACTTGCCGCGCCTCGTTGCGGCTGTGGGTGATGTGTAGGGTGGTCAAGCCGATTTCCGAGTGAATCGAACGCAAGAGCGCGCACAGTCGGTCGCGGGTGCGTTCGTCCAACGCATTGAGCGGTTCATCAAGGAGCAGGACTTGCGGATTGAAGGAGAGCGCGCGTCCGATCGCGACGCGCTGCGCCTCGCCGCCACTTAAGTGCCGCACACCGCGTTCGAGCAGCGGGGCGATACCGAGGACCTCGGCGAGCATCGCGACGCGGTCGGCGATCGCCGCCGGTTTCCAGTGCCGCAGCTTCAGAGCGAACTCCAGGTGATCGCGCACCGACATCATCGGAAACAACGCCAAATCTTGCGGGACGTAACCCACGCCGCGGTCGGCCGGCTTCCAACGGGTAACGTCCCGCTCGTCTAGCAGCACTCGCCCCGAAGCGACCGGCTTAAGCCCGCAGATCGCCTCCAGGATCGACGTTTTCCCCTGCCCCGTGCCGCCCATCAGCACGCCGTACACGCCATGGGGCACGACCAGGTTCACGTCCCGCAGTGAAAACGCGCCGGCCCGCAACGACAACCGCTGGAGTTCGATCATCGCCCCACCTTGGTCCCAAGCAGTCGCACGATACCCAAGACGATCATCGCGGCGGCGACCATCAACAACGACACGGCCACCGCCGCTTCCAACTGCCCCACGCTAAGTTCCAAGAACACGGTCGTGGACAGCACCTCGGTTCGCATGCGTGTCGCGCCGGCGAAAACCAGTATCGGTCCAAACTCGCCCAGCGACCGCGCCCATGAAATGGTGAGCGCGGCGACGAGTCCACGCCAAGCCTGCGGCAGGGTGACAAGAAAGAACGCTTGGTCGCGACGGCATCCGAGCGTCAACGCCACCTGCTCGGCTCGCGTGTCGATCTGGTCGAACGTCACGCGCATCGTCTGCACCGCGAACGCGCACGCCACGGCGAACTGCGCCAGCACCACCGCCGGCTCGGCGTATGTCACGCGAATGCCGGTCCAATCCTGGAGACGCTGTTCGAGATTGCCGCCGGGCAAACGAAGGTGGAACAGAATCAGCAGGCTGAGCCCAATCACGAGCGGCGGCAAGACAACCGGAATATCGATCAGCGTGTCGATCAGCCATCGGCCCCGAAAGCTGAACCGCGAGAGCAGATAGCCGAGCGGTGTCGCCACCCAGACGGACAACAACGCCGAAATCGTGCAGCTGATGAGCGTCAATCGGATCGCATACCGAATCTCCGGCTTCCCCAACGCGGCTGCGAAATGGGCCGGCGACGTATAGGCCAAGTCAGCGGCGACCAGCGCCACGATCAACAGCACATAGCTGCCGCCAATGGCGGTTATCACCAGCAGGAATGGCCAGTCCGAACCGACACGGCGCCCCGGCCAACCACGGTCCGTGCCTTTCGCTTTCCCGGTGTCGCTCATGGAGCGGCGCCTTCGGTTGGATCGACCCAGCGAAAGCCTTCTTTTTCAAATCGCCCTTGCGATTCGGCGGAGCGAATCGCATCGAGCAATCGTTCCGCCAACCGCGGATAGGGCGAGTCTTTGGCGATGCCGAACGGTTGTTCGGCGACCGCGCAGGCCAATCCTTGAATGCGGATGGCGTCGAGCGTGTCGCCCGCGCCGGCCGCGTTGCTCAGGTAAGCCACCGCCGCGTCCAACGAGCCAGACCGCATTTGATTGACGAGCATATCGCCGGTCGGCGTCTGCACGGCGACGTTTTTCATCACTTCTTCCCGCACGCCGCCTTCCGCGAACGTGCGCTGGGTCAGCCATCCCATGGCGCACTGCTTTTCGTGGCCGATGCCGATTCGCAAGCCGTCCTTCGCCAAATCCTTGAGCGACCGGATTCCGTGCGGATTGCCTTTCCGCACCAGGATCACCAACTCGTTCCGCGACACGGCCTGTGATTCGGGGAAGAGCGTTTTGACTTGCGTCATGAATTCCTTGTCGCAGGCGAAGTAGGCGTCAGGGACTTGGCCGGCTTTCATCTGCGCGACCAAGATGCCGCAGCCGTTATAGACCCGAGTGACGCGGG
>CAIXSC010000521.1 GCA_903921945.1 uncultured Planctomycetaceae bacterium | reverse complement strand
TCAGATCCCTGTCCACTTCCGCGTGGTTCTCGTCACCGTTTTGCCTGAAAAAGCGATTTCATGCGTGGGGCATGTTCTTCGGGAGTAGGAGACTTCCCCATGCCCCGTAGTTCGCGCCGACGGCTAAACGAGTTCCACGCGGTGCTTCGGACACCGTGAAGCGTTCGCTGTTGTTCAATCGGCTACCGATCGATGTCTACCTGGATTGGCTGGAGGCCAATGTCGCACCGGCTGGCCGCAACGCCGCCTTGAAAACGGCGTCGTTGGAGATTCCCGTTGAATTGCCAGCTGCGTGGATGCGATATGGCTTGGACGCGGAGAGGTGGTCGGATGCGGGGGAGTTCATTGCCGCCCGATTCCGGTGGTTCGTAGAGGTCGCCGCTTCGATGCGCCGCGAATGCCGACGCTTTTTGGCAGACGAGAGTCCACCGACTCGGTAGCCATGACCAGCGGTCAGGGAGGCTCGCCCGACGATCGGCGAATCGGTCGCCTGAAACCAGGCTAGTCACAGCGACCGCTTGAGCAGCGAACGCCTCTCCAAAAAGCTATCGATGGATAGCTTGGGGCGTTGCTGCGCGCTCGTCAGAGAATCAGCGGAGAATTCGCCCCAAAAATCCTCCCTGCAGAACGGTCACGGGAGAAACTGAGTTCAGTTGGGCCGACTGAAGGCAACCTGCGGCGTCTTCTTCCCCGTTTCCCAGAATTGGGTAGGGCGACCAGCACTCGTTAACCGGTCGAATCCCACCCAATCCGCACGCGTTTCGACCCCGGCCGAGCCCGCTCCCGCACCAAAAATCGGCTCTAGACTGTCTACGTTGGATGGCACATTCGCCAGATACCACACTGGCAACCTAGACAACATCCGACCCAATTCTTGGCGTTATTCGCAAACTATGGGAGTCAAAAGGCTTCGGATCTGAAAACGCCGTGCTGCCATGTCGCGGTAGTCGATGAACGGGTTTCGCGGCAGCCCTGACTTGCTGTCGTCGCGATCGGGTTCCCGCCAGATTTTGATCGCGCCACTCGAGGGTCGTGGATCTCAACCCATTCTGCACGCCGGCTGAAGCTAGGTCGTCGATCTCCGAGTGCCAGCGGATGACTCGCATGTAAATCAAGACTTGTTCGCTTCGCCCAATCTCCGATCGACCAGTTCCAAGATCGCTTCGTTCTGCTGCGCCCGCTTCGACTCGTGCCGGGCGACAACGGCGTCCTGGCGAACCATAACTGTGGCTTATGTCTCGTCCAGAAAAAGATCCGAGTTAGCGGTCGTCCCCGTCATCCACCGGTTTCGCCGGTTCAAACTCCTTGGCGAGATCCTCGTAAATCTTGTCGAACATTTTTCGAGCATATGGCTGCTGCGGGGTAGCCCCCCAGCTGGCTGCCTCTTGCTGCTGCTTCGCGATGTGTAGATAGCTGTAAGGGAGGAAGTAGTAATTGGTCCAAGGTTCGGCCAAGTACGGCTGGTGCTGGGGCATGTTCTTGCCGACTTCGTGAACGGCTTTGCACAGCTCCCAGAAACTCATCTTTCCTTCGCAGCATTCGCAGTAGTCGCCCTCGACACCTTCCATGACCATTTCATCTGGGTGCAGAGGAATTTCACCGACGATCGCGTTGGGAGGCGGCAACGATTCCATGATGGGTGGCGAGAGAGGCATTGCCGGGCTTTCCGGCTTCTTGTCAGCCGCACGAGCCGCCGGAACCGGTTTGTCCGAGGGACTAGGCAATTCGGCCACGGGTGGCAGCGACTGCACAGCCGGCTGGACCGCGATCGCTCGCAGTGGTGGAATCGAACGCAGTGCGTTGGGAGACTGCTGGTCAACAGAGGGAATGCGAGTCAGAGGTGTGGGAGATGCCGGAGCCGGCCGCTCCACAGACCGCGTTGACGCCGCCACCAACGAAGCGTTCGTGGGATTCACAGCCGCAAGGCCGGTTTCCGCCGCACGCGGAGCCGCGGGATTTGCCGCAACCGTGCCCAAACCAAGCTTCGCCGATGATGGAACGGTCGCAGCCGCCGCCACCTTGGCGGGACCAACATCGCTGGCCGCCGGCTTTTTCGTAACCGGAGTGCTGGCGACGGTTGTGCTCGCGACTGGGTTGCTCACGACTGGGTTGATCGCGACTGGGTTGCTCGCGACTGGGTTGCTCGCGACTGGGTTGCTCGCGACTGGGTTGCCGGAGGTCGACTTCCGCACGACTGAGTTGTTCACGACTGGCTTGGTTGCGGCCGGTTCTTTCACTGCCAACTTGTCGAGCGAAGGAAGTGGCTCGACCGGCTTCGCTACGACAAGCGTAGGCGACGGTTTCAACACCGAACTGGGAGCTGGACGACTGGCCTCTACGCGAGCCGGCACGGCTGGCGATTCACCCGCCGAAGACTCCATGGCGATCGCCGGCCGCGGTGAGGCCGCGACCTGGATTGTCGGAGCCACCGACGCGGGAACTGCAGAAGCGGGAACCGGAGGGGTCGGCATTCCAACGGCGGGTGCGGCCGCGACGAGCGACTTGGCGGGTGCGGCGAGCTTGGATTCAACTGCCGGGACAGCCGGCTTCGCGACCGTCGATTCCGAACGTCGCGTTTCTGTCGGCCGCAGTGGTGCGGCCGCTACCAGAGGAGAGGCAGGATTGGCCACCGGCGGCCGCGAGACAACATGTTCCGGAGTCGACGGGGATACGGCTTTCGCCGGTGAATCGTCACGCAACTTCCTCGCGACCGACCGCTCGGGCCGAACCGCCTCGGACCGATTTTCAACTGTCCGTGGCGACGCTACCACCGGTATGGAAGCAACCGGTGTCGGACCGATTGGTTGGGCCGGCGACTGCTTTGCGATTGTCGACGTTGCGACTTGTGGCGGCAACGATGGCGCCGCCGCGACTTGCGGCACCGCGACTTGGGGAACAGCCCCCCGCGAAGTGCTGGCGATCGGACCCGGCTGGTTCGACACGACGTGGTCGCTCGTCGAACGCTTCACCACCACTGAAGGCGAATCGTCGCGCAGCTTTCGCGTAACGGCAGCCCCCACTGGAGGCGACTCCGACCGAGTTGGCTCGACACGAGGTGGCACGATTGCGACAGTCGGAGTCGCGGGCACGGGCAGGCTGGGCCGAGCAACAATTCGTTCCGCGACGCTTGGCAAGACCGGCGTCTCGGTCGCGGCATCGCGCAATTGGCGTTTCACGCTTGACTCGTCCCGCATCTGCCGTTTGGCAGTCGGCTCAACTCGTGGCGGGGTCGCCGCAATCAACGGTGTCGCCGGCTTCAGCGCCGGACCCACGGACGGTGTCACCATCGAGTCACTAGCCTTCGACGCCGGTGCCTTCGTTCCAGCGTTTCCCGATTCAACTACGGAATGCGTTGGGATTTCGCGGTCTCGAAGCTGCCGAGTGGCGGGCATCGAATCCTTCATGGTCCGCGCCACCGCCGTCGGCCGCGTGGTCGAGCCAATTCGCGGAGTGGGAACGGGCACCAATTCCTCGCGCGTGTCACTCATGTTGCGTGTTGCGGCAGTCACTCCGGGCTTGGCCCCGCCACCCTTCGTAGACGAACTACCCACCGGATTCGCACCGGGGACCGACGAGACCGAGACGGGACTCGCTGGCACCGCTCGTACCGCGACTGGCCGCGGTGTGTTGCCACGGATTGTCGACGAATTAGCCGACGCCTTCCCGTCGCTAAGCGAACGAGAGACGCTCACGTGCCGAGTGTCGCCGATCCGTCGGGGCAAGTCATTCGCAACGACGCCACGGGCATGCCCAAATAGTTGTGCGGCAACCACAACAGCCAATGAAACCCAACTTCGCATGGCACATCATCCTTGGTTCAGGGACAGGACCCCTAAACAGTCGTTCGGACCTCGCAAGGTGCTATCGACTTGAGTCAATCGTCAAATCAAGCACTATTTGGACGACCGTCAAAAACCACTCATACTCGCCGGTCCACGCCAACTGCCCAAAACACCATACATCCGCCATGATCCACTCCTTAGGACTATTCGACACGCATGCGCGAAGGCTTGATTGGAAAAGGCGAAACACTCGCTACAACCGCTCGTCACCGCCTCTTTTTTTGACCGATGTAGATGAGAAGTGAAGGACTGCGAGCGTTCTCCAACTCGGCTGTCCCGCAGCCCCTGCATTCCTGAGACAACGGTGGACCCGAGCGATGATTCGACCGGCGAGATTGGCCATGGCAAGCGAGCGGGAAGTCACTGGCTGGGCTGACTACGCGATATGCGTCGTGATTCCCTGCTACAACGAAGAGCGACACATTGCGGCGGTGATTAGCCAACTGCCAAGCTGGGTGCGGCACATCGTCGTTGTCGACGACTGCAGCCGCGATCGGTCAGCGGAAGTTGTGGAGCAACTCGCCAAGGAAGACAGCCGCGTCGTGCTCGTGCGGCACGAACGCAACCAAGGCGTCGGCGGCGCGATGATCAGCGGGTTTCAAGCGGCGATTGAATTGGGGGCGCAAGTCGTCGTGAAGATGGATGGCGACGGACAGATGTCGCCGGACGACTTGCCACGACTCATCGAGCCGCTACTCCGTGGGCAAGCCGACTTCGCGAAAGGCAATCGATTCCAGGACTTTTCGGCACTCGCTCGGATGCCGCTCCTCCGCCGGGCCGGCAACATGGGACTCAGCTTCCTGACGAAGGCGGCAGTCGGTTACTGGAACTGCTTCGATCCGTGCAACGGATTCGTCGCGATCCGGGGCGAGGTATTGGCGGCGCTGGACCCGCGTAAATTGCAGCGATCGTTCTTCTTCGAAACCTCGCTCCTCGCCAACTTGTACCTGCTTGGCGCCGTCATCCGCGATGTCCCGATGCCCGCGCGGTATGGCGACGAAAAGTCGCACCTGTCTATCACTCGGGTGCTTATCGAGTTCCCTCCGAAACTGTTTCGCTGCTTCTTGAAACGGATTCTGCTGAGGAACTTTGTCTACGAGTTCTCGATGGAGAGCGTCTACCTTCTCGCGGGAATGCCTTTGTTTTTCAGCGGCGTGATCTTCGGAGCGATCAAGTGGTACCAATTCATGCGATTGGGTGTCCCGGCCCCCACGGGAACCGTCGTGATTCCCACCCTCCTGATCATCCTCGGATTTCAATTGTTGCTGTCCGCGATTGGCGAAGATCTTCGAGCCGTTCCTCGGGACCCGCTGTGTTCCAACCCAATTACGAAACGCCCCACAGCACCACTTGCTGGACAGCGGCGTTTGCCCGCCGACGACCACTCGGCGTAGGGTCGCTGCCTCGCGACCAGTCTTCCACCCCACGATTGTGGTTGCCAACAAAAAACTCCGACAGATTTAATCTGCCGGAGTTAGTTCGTGCTCGAAAGATCGGCTTCACTGCGACTTGGTAGGGTCGCGGGAAGCCACAGCTAGCAGGCCAATGGACTACGGCCTACAAGCTCGCCGCGGGCGGGGCGGGTGCCACAGGTGGCTTAGCCACTCCGGCAGGCGGTTCCCCAGCGGCCGGCTTCTTCCCCGGTGCCGCGGTCGTCGGTCCACCGGTCGGCATCGGATCGGGCTTCTCCGGCATGGACGAAGAACCATCAGGACCGCCGCACCCCGCGATCGCCGCGGAGACAAACGAAACGGCTAGCAATCGAACAATCCAGTTTTTCACGGCAACCTCGAAGCAGAGGGAAGTAAGAAACGCGAAGCACGATCGTGGAGGGGGATGGTTAGTTGTTGAGGGTCGTGATTTGCCCTTCGGCCATGCTCGACACATAGCGGAAGACGAGGCGATCCACCTGCCACGTGACGTTGCGAACCGAGCCATCGCAGTAGGCAAACAAGACGCCGCCCGGGTGCTCGCTGCTGAATTGATACCAGTTGTGCGAGAACGGAGCCGCCGTGCCACGCAAGTTCCAAGCGGAAGGCATACCGCCGCAGCCCATCCAGCTGTAGGAATATTCCAGCTGTTTAGTCTGGTTCGTTCCGTTCATCAGCCGCCCGCCCACCGCCTCGCCAAAGGCCAGCGTGTTCGACGTTCCGTCGACCACCGCAGCCAGATTGTTCACGCTGCGGTTCGTGAACGGTCCAGCGAATTGCTGCCAACCACCGCTGGCGCCCGCCGACAACGGAATCGTTCCCAGTCCACCACCAACGCTCAGGTAGCTCGTGCGTCCAATTTGGTTCGAACCGCCGAAGTAACCACCCGTCAAGGTGCCGCTTCCATCCAGCCCGTACGTATGCAGCAAGGCGAAAGTTCCACCGGTGCTGCTGTACGGATTTGTCGACGGACAGAGGAAAGCATTGACCCGCGTTTGCGCCACGGTCCAGTCACTCGCCAACCCCCACCACACCGGAACCGAACCCGTGGGCCACGGATTCTGGAGCGGATTGGAAGTCGGCTGCATCGGATCCTTCACTGTCTGGATCAAATCAAACATCGCCTGCTGTTCGACGTATGGCAGCAAGAAGGGAATCGTGCCCAACCACTGCGTATTGCTGTAGCCGGGACCAGTGAACGAACTCGTTCCGCAGTAGCCGGGCGGCAAACGACCGTACGTGTCATGGAAGTTTTGAGCGGCCAAGCCAAGCTGTTTCAGGTTGTTCGTGCATTGCGTTCGACGCGCCGCCTCGCGGGCTGCCTGAACTGCAGGCAGCAAAAGCGCAACGAGTACGCCGATGATCGCAATAACCACAAGCAGTTCCACGAGCGTGAAGGCCGCTCGCGCCTTCCCCCCCACTTTTCTCTGACTTTGCATACGGATCATGGGAAACTCCAAGGTACGATAGCCTTCGAACAACGATAAAAATCCCGACGGCGATAGGCACCGCCACCACGAATGACAACCATGCGATTCTTAACTGAATCCATCGCCTTGCCAACTAGTGAGCAATTAGCGCGCCATAAAAATTTTCAAATTTTTTCGCAACCCGGGCGGGAAGCAAGGGTTGTCCCCTACCTTCACCGGCACTTCTTCGGATGCGGAAACCCCACCCGAAAGAACCATTCGCAAACAGAGGGTTATGGTCGGAGATTCGCGACAACCAATCCGCAGCCAGCCGCCCCCATGGCGACTCAACATATTATCCCGATGATGTTTAGGAACTGCGATCATCCGATCGGCTCGGAAACACAGGAAACTATCGGCGTGTTCCATCCCCGCCAAGCGGTGTCCCCGGCAGCGGCGGCCGGCCGCTCGGCGTGCTCGAGGGCCAACGCTGCTCGGACGGCGAATGCTGGGGTAGCAAATTCGGGGGAGGCGTGATCGTGGTCGCTGGAGGCGGCACTGGAATCGTGTCGGTCGCCTGCGCGACAGTTGGACGTCGTGGTGGCGGAGGTGGTGGAGGCGGCGACTTGTGATTCGCGGTCGACGCGACGCCCATCGCCGAGTTCGCCGCGACCGCTCCGCTACGACGCCGCGATTCCTGAAAACGCACGTGATTCGCGCCCAACTTAATCACGTCGCCGCTCGCCAGGATCCGGGATCCCTGCACGCGTTGCTGATTGACGAACACTCCGAGTCGCGATTGCAAATCTTCCAGCAGGAACGAACCATCGCGTTGCCGAACGATGCGGCAATGTTCCAACTCCAATTCGCGGTTCGCCGTCCCCAAAAATGGCAGCGGCAAATGGTCAGCGCGGCCAAGCACCGTGATCGGACGGCTGATGATCAACTGGCGACCGGTGCGGTACCCATCCAGCACAGTCAGCCACGCTTCGCGGAGCACGACTTGCGTGAGCCCAATCAAGGCGCCCAAGCAGAGGCCCAAGATCACAAAGGCGGCCGCGCGGCTCGCAATCCCCGAGTCGGACGCGAGCAAAAACACGAGTGGATTGAAGAGCAAACCGCCGACCATGCCGCCAAGCAATCCGCCGAAAACGCCGTTACGGACGCGACGCCAAGAGCGATCAGCCAGTCCATCGACCACGCCGACGGCCAGCCCGAGAATCATGAAGCCGATGAATCGAGGCAAGCCGATTCCGGCATAGGCGGCATTGCCGATCAACATCCCGACCAACCCGCCGACGCCGCCGCCAACGGCGCCGAGCACCATGCGTCCCGCCATTCGCGCCCAGGCGCGCTCGCCCATCGCGGAGGCCGCCGTCAAGCCGGCTCCGATCGCCGCGCCCACCAGCCCGCCGACCAACGCGATCCCGAGCCAACCGCCACGGGCCGCGTCGCCGCGGAGCACGAAGAGCTCGCCGGCTAGCCAACCCAGGAACGCGGCCCAACCACTGAAAATTCCGCTGTAATAGACCAATCGCGCAAGAGTCATAGCGGGGACGGGCTCCCAGAAGGTATCGTGTCATCGTAAAGCATGAGCTGCCGTCCGGGAACTCGCCGCGAAAAAACCTTCGCGTCCGTTCCTCAGATGCGGTGCCCCTCATGGCGAGGCCCATCATGAACCGACCACCACCACCGCCACCTCCACCCGGTTCACGCCCTCCGCCACCGCCCACGCCGGGCAGGGCCCAACCGTCCCCAGCCCCTCCCCTGCCAACCGCTCCACTTTCACACACGCCGCCTCCCACCGCGCCGCCTCCCGCTGCGCCGCCTCCCGCTGCGCCGCCGACGCTCACGGCACCCCCGCGAGTTCCGCTCCCACCCGTGAAGTCACCAAGCGCCGGCCCGCCTCCAACCTTGGCGCCGCCGGTCGCATCCGTGTCACCCGCATCCGTGTCACCCGCATCCGTGTCACCCGCAGCCGCGTCACCCGCCCCTGCATCGGCCACGTCGCCAATCGCCGCTTCTTCGTCCGCGTTGCCGTCACGCCCTGTTGCGCCCACCGCCATGCGGCCGCCGGCCCCGCAAGCCAGCACAGCGCAAGCCAGCACAGCGCAAGCCAGCACAGCGCAAGCCAGCACAGCGCAAGCCGGTACGCCGCAGCTTGGCGTTCCCGTTTCGAACTCGCCGGGCGCGTCGGCCGCTGCGTCGGCGGACTCAGGGCGGGGCGTCATTGGCTGGATCATCGACATCGCGCTCACGTTGTTGCTCGGTGGCGCGTTGCTGGCCGTGTTCGCGGTCGACGCGGTGCTCGCACGTCTGACGCCGAAGGCGCCAGCTGGTCCGATGCTTGTGGAATCCACGACGCCGGTGGCGACGCCGTCTGTCGCGAAGCGGCTTCGGCTGGCGGTGACTCCGCATAAGTACGACGACATGGGGCGACTGCTCGGCGAATTGGGAGACGGCTATCGCTACGACAACTTGCGAGTGGAAGACTTCGACAAAATCGACGAACTACGCAAGTACGACGTTGTGTTCGCGACCTGCGGCGAGACTCCCGACGAGTGGAAGTCGGCCAGCGGTTCAAGCTTTGAAGCGTTCCGCCGCTCGTTGCGCACCTATGTCGAAGAAGGCGGCACGCTATACGCTTCGGACTGGCGGATGCAGTTGTTGATGCTTGCCTTCCCGGAGCTGATCGATCAGGAAAAACTGAAGCCGGGTGACGCGCAGGAGATGACCGCGCAAGTCGTGGATGACGGACTTCGCGAGGTGATCGGCCCCGATATTCATTTGAAGTTCGATCTGCCGAATTGGTACCCGGCCGCGTTTCGCGGGCGCGAAGTGAAAACGTATCTTCGCGGAACCTACGCCGCCCAAGGTGCGCGGGTCGAGTCACCGCTGCTCGTTCGCATCCCTGTCGGCCGCGGCGCGGTCGTCTTCACCTCGTTCCACAATGAAAAACAAAACTCCCGCACCGAACTCGAACTTCTCAAGTACCTCGTCTTCGCCACCGTGACCGCGCGCGTGCAAACCGAAGTCTCCGAGACCATGCTCAAGGGCGGCTTCTCATCCGCCAAGCAAAACCTGTTGAGCGCCTCGGCCGACACGCCCACGGCCAGTTCGACCTACCAAAACACCGCCGAAGGCACGCTGAAATTTGTCCTCGCCTTCGAAAACCAAGGGGCGAAGTTGCGGATCGAGGTTGTGGGCCCCGACGGCCAAAAACATGTCCGCGAAGGGGTCGAAACCATCCAGCTCGACATCCCCTCGGCACCGGCTGGCGACTTCCGCTATACCGTCACCGCGTTGCAGGTTCCGTTCGAAAACTTTCCGTTCACAGTCACAGTGGGAAGGAAGTAGGAGCCGTTTTCCGGAGGGAATGGGCACGTCTCGGGAGCGAGCGATTAGACGGGTTTTCGACGCGAACAGCCTGCCGGCCGGCAGCCGTTCGCCGCGACGCGATGCCAGTCCGGGTGGCGTCACACCGCGACACTGATTCATCTCGCTCGATTTTTAAGCGTAAGATCGAGCCGCTTCCAAGGCTCGCGTGTTCGGGTTCAGAAGTTCAGGGTGTCCTTGCAGGAGTTGGCTGATGCGTGTCGGTGTGCTGGGAACGGGACGGGTCGCTGCAGTGTTGGGAACGCGCTGGGCCGCGCGCGGCCATGCCATCGTCTTCGGATCGCGAAACCCAACCGGAGAGAAGGCTCGTCAACTTGTCGAACGAGCGGGCGGCGGCGCGACCGTCGGAACGCTTCACGATGCCGTCGCCACGGCCGAAGTGGTTCTGCTCGCCACCCCCTATGGAGCCGCTCCCGATCTGCTCGCGTCGGTCGGCGATCTCGGCGACCGCGTGTTGATCGACTGCTCCAATCCGCTCAAGCCGGACCTGAGCGGGCTTGTCGTGGAAGGCGGTCTGTCGGCGGCGGAACGGATCGCCGGGTGGGCTCGCGGCGGCCGTGTGGTGAAAGCGTTCAACGTCGCCAGCACCGCCACGATGGCTCAGCCCCTCTACGATGGGCAAGCCGCGTCGATGTTCTACTGCGGCGATGATCGCGACGCGAAAACACTCGTCCGGCAACTGATCGCCGACCTCGATTTCGAACCCGTCGATGCCGGTCCGCTCCGCTGTGCGAGCTATCTCGAGTCGCTCGCTATGCTCTACATTCACTTGGCGGTCCGCGAAGGCTGGGGTTCCCACTGCGCATTCCGCATGATGCGCCGCGATCCGCCGCCCAAGTGATCGCTTGCCCGGTGCGTCCGTCGTCGCCCGTGCCAACCACCAACCACCAAACGCCTTCCGCCGACGGCCCTCACAGCCCGTCGATGCCGGGCACGGAAAGGACGTGTTGGCGGGCGTTGAATACTTTTCGCCGGCGCGCTGGTAAGTTAACCTATGCAGCGACCGTCCCCATGGCGGGGCGGTGCTGTGGCAACGGCGGGTATCGGCAGGTTTCGAGCAAGGGTGGAGCTTATGCGTATTCTCGTGGGGTGGGACGATCCGATAGAAGCGGAGACGATCAGCCTCGTTTTGAATGTCGACGAGAACTACGCGGAGGTCTACACCGAGGCCGAGCCGTTCACCAAGGCGCTGTACAAGGGCGGATGGGAAACCATCTTGCTGGCGCTGAATTTTCCGACCGATGAAACGGCCTTCGACTTCTTCCAGCGAACCCGCAAGTCGCTTCCCGAAGCTCCGGTGCTCGGCGCGTGGAAATCGGGCGAAATCGTTCAGCTTGCCAAATTCATTTCGCACGGTCTGCGGATGAACATCCCGCGGGATGTGAACGGCGAGTATCTGTTCCTGCTGCTCTACCTGATCGAGTCGGCGTACACGGCCGTGCAGTCGGAACGTTCGCGCTACCTCGCCGATCGTCTGCGGGAAGAAGTGGACTCGGTCCGCCGCTTGCAAGAATCGGTCATTCCGCACAACTTGCCGTCGCCTCCCGGCTACCACATCGCCGCCCGGTACGAACCCTCCCAGATCCGCGTCGTTGGCGACGTCCCGGTCGTGATGGCGGGTGGCGATTACTACGACGTCTTCACGCTCGACGAGGGCGGGCTGGTGTTGCTGGTCGGCGACGCGTCCGGCCACGGCGTCAAGGCGTGCATGTCGATCATGACCATGCACACCCTGATGCGCATGATCCGCGATCGCAAGTATCCCAACGCCGTCGACTTCGTCACCGAAGTCAACAAGCGGCTCAGCGATAATGACATCGTCCGCGACCAAGGCGGTTTCATCACGTTGCTCTACTGCATGCTCGACACCGTCAATCACCGGATCCAGTGGTCCTCGGCTGGCCACCCGATGCCGATGCTGCAGAACATGGAAACCAACGAGATCACGATTCTTGGCACCGAAGACTCCGCGGGGCTCCCGCTGGGAATCGACGGCGACTGGGGTTACGAAATCTGCAACTGGGAAATCCCGGCGAAGCATCGCTTGCTGCTCTACACCGACGGACTCGACGAAGCCTTTCCTGAAGGAGGCGGCGACGAGGAACAGTTCGGCCAAGCGGGCATCATGCAGACCTTGAAGAACTGTGTGAATCTCACGATCGAACAAACCCTGGACAAGCTGTTCGAGGACTCGCACGCCGCCACTCGCGGCGCCGGCCGCGCCGACGACACCACCGTCGTGCTGCTCGAACGAAGCGAATGATTCCCGCTTGCCGCACCGAGGCTACACCATGAACTCCGCCCTGCATCGCCTGTTCGCTCCGCTCCGAACGCTCGCTGCCGCCGCCTGCGGAGCAGCCGCGTTGGGGCTTGCCAGCCCGTCGGCGCCGCCATCGACCGTAGGATTGATCTTGGCGGGAGTCTCCGCGTCGCAAGTCGCGGCCGCCGAGGCCGACTCCGCCCCGCACTGGTCGCAGTTCCGCGGGCCGGCCGGCAATGGCCATGCCGTTTCGAAGCAATTGCCGTTGGCCTGGAGCGAGACCGAGCATGTTCGCTGGAAGACGCCGATCAGCGGCAAGGCGTGGTCATCGCCCGTCGTTTGGGACCAGCAGGTTTGGCTGACCAACGCCACTCCGGACGGCAAACGGCTCTCGGCGTTGCATGTGGATTTGGAAACAGGCAAGGTGGTTCGCGACATCACGGTTTTCGAAGTCGACAAACCGCAATTCTGCATCGCGCGAAATAGCTATGCCTCGTCGACGCCCGTGATCGAGGAGGGCCGGTTTTACGCTCACTACGGTTCAGCGGGCACGGCCTGTGTGGATACGCAGTCCGGCAAGGTCGTTTGGACGCGGCAGGATCTGCCGTGCAATCACCATCGCGGACCGGCGTCTTCGCCTATCGTGTGGGGCGACTTGCTGATCCTGACGTTCGACGGATTCGACGTCCAGTACGTCGCGGCGCTCGATAAGCTCACCGGTAAAACCGTCTGGAAAACGGATCGTCGCATCGAATACGGCAGCGACAATGGCGACATCAAGAAGGCCTACGCGACGCCGCATGTGATCGAGGTGGCGGGAAAACCGCAATTGCTCGACCCAAGCGCTGGCGCGGCGATCGCCTACGATCCGAAGACGGGCGCCGAACTATGGCGGATTCGCTGCGGCGGCATGAACGTCTCCGCCCGCCCCGTGATTGGCGACGGTGTCGCCTACCTGTCCACCGCGGATGGCGGCTTCAAGCTGTTCGCCGCCAAACTCGACGGCGCCGGCGACGTTACCACCTCCCACGTCGTGTGGAAACAGTCGAAGGGCATTCCCAAGTACGGCTCGCCATCGCTCGTCAACGGCCATCTGTTTATGAGCGCGGAGAGCGGCGTTATCACCTGCCTTCGAGCGAGCGACGGCGAAGAGGTGTGGCAGAAGCGGATTGGCGGTTCGTTCACCGCCTCGCCTATTTCCACAGCGGACC
>CAIXSC010000520.1 GCA_903921945.1 uncultured Planctomycetaceae bacterium | reverse complement strand
CGAGCAGTTGGAACGTCGCGTTCGCCGCCTCGCGGAAGCCCCAACGCTCGGTGTAGGGCCCCCAGCTCGATTCGCCGGCCAGGAGGTCGTCGCGACGAGCGTAGGCGGCGTTCGCCCAATCGCCGAGCGTGTGCCGATGGTGCCAGTCGTGGTTTGGCAAATCGCCTGGCGCGACGAACAACCGTTCGGGCAGACTCACGGCCAATAACTGGACGAACTGCGCCATCATGGCAAGCCGGCTCATGTTCCGCAGCGGCGCCTTCGGGCCAAAAAACCGTGCATGCGTCAATCGACCCAGCACCACCTTCGGCCGCTCCGCTCCGTCACCTATGCGAACCCAATTGTGCTCGGTGAGGAGTTGGGCGAGTCCCGCCATCTGGTACAGCGGCCAGGCGGGAATCAGCCAGACGATCGCCAACGCGAACCACAACCCCGACCACCACGCCGCGAACAACAAAGCGACCGTCCAGGCGATCGACGCCAGCCGCCGCGGCCAAGGCGCGGAGCCAGGGGCGAAATTGGCCAGCAAGCGATGGCGGGCGTATTGGGCATGGAATTGCGGCGAGGCCAACATTCTCGCGAACATTCGCCAGTACGCACCCACCGTGAGGCCCGGCCTGAAGCCGAGCTCGATCAGAAATCGAAGGTCGGCGTCGGCCGAGGTGGCCGTCTTGCCATGGTGCAGTTTGTGTTCCGGCTCGTAGCGCGACACGGGTTGAATCCAGATCGCGGTTGAAAGCGCCTCCGCGACAAGCCTTCCCAGCCACGCAGGTTGCAGGAACGCCTGGTGGGCGGCGTGGTGTACGAAAGACGTCTGGAACGTCCGCATCGCGGACACGGTCAGCAACCAAGCGGGCCCGAGCAACGGCAGCCCGAGCAGCCCCATCGCCATCGCCAACCAAGACAACGCCATGCCGCTGGCCAGAACCGCCAAGGTCAAGGCGAACCGGCTCGCCGGCGTCCACCGAAAGGGCGGCATCTGGCCGGGAAGCGCCTTGCCGGTGATCTCGGTGATGATCCATTGCAGCGATTCAGGGGCCCACGCCAACGCTCGGCGAGGGTCATGGTCCTCCGCCGCCGGTCGCTTCGTGCCTGGCGCCGCAATCGCCGAGGCCGCCGTTTTCGTCGCGCGATCGTTCGAACGATCCGGGGAAAACAAAGCCGAAAAAGGGGAACGCATTTCGCAATCTCCAACCGATTCGGCCGAGATAGGGGCCGAGTCCCAACGGACGCGGGGAGCGTCCGTGGAGGTGGCTTGCGAATTCCCCCGAAAAAAAATGAACAAGCCGCTTGCGCGGCTCGGCGGATGGGGACAGCGGTTGATTAGCCGGCTCGGCGACAGCTGCCGGTTTTTGTGAGCGGACTCGCCAAAGTCGTGGACCACTCCGTGGTCCAACGTCTGGACCAACGTCTGGACCAACGTCTGGACCAACGAACAATACGTACACCACCGGTAAGGTGCCGACGTCGACTGATCCCCGAACACCATGTTCGGCCAAATCGAGCTGTTCGTCACCGCAACACCGGCTGCGGACCACGGAGTGGTCCGCGACTATGCCGCCGCGTTCGTTGACATTAGCCGGCTTCGCGCCAGCCGCCGGTTCCAGGCGAACTCGGCGGGAACCGCCCGATTACCGACCGCTCGCGCTGGTTGCCCGTTTCGTAAACGCAATCGTTTGCCTCGCAACCGCTGATACCGTCACGGCAGCACTTCGATATAAATGAGCATCAGGACTCCGTGCTTTGCGGCCCGGTGCGCGCCCAGATCTGTTTGCACCTCTTCTCGTAGTCGTCTTCGTCGGCGCGGATCGCCGAGATTTCCGCAGCCATCTGTTCCTCGGTGATCGGCATGCGGCCTCGCGATCGCTGTTCGCGGAGGATGCGTTCCAGCACCTCGACCATTGCCGGTTCGTTCCCGGTTTGCATCGGCTGTGCGGCTTGCACTGTCACGGTCACGCGCCCCGGCGGCAGATCGACTTTTTCCCGGAGTTGCAACGTCACGCCGTCCTCCCGCAGCATGCCTTCGATGGTGATGGTGTCCGTGGTCATGATCGAACCCCGCGTAGCCCTAGTATGAACGCATGATCGTAGACGCATTCTGAGTTGGAAACCCCTTGTACCGCCTTCATGCTATCGTCACGACCCGCGAACTTCGTCAAGTACCGCCGAGTGGCTGGCCCCGATCGCTCGCCCGAACACCGTGTTCGCCAAAATCGAGCTGTTCGTCACCGGAACACCGGCTGCGGACCACCGAGTGGTCCGCGACTATGCCGCCGTGTTCGTTGACATTAGCCGGCTTCGCGCATGCCGCCGGTTATCGGGCGGTTCCGGCCGAGTCCGCCTAGAACCGGCCGCTGGCGCGGCTCGGCGGGTGGGGACCGCCGCCGGTTTTTGGCGTGGTCACGCGTTGTCCTCCTCGAACTCGTCGCTGTCGCTGTCGCGGTTCGGTTTGTCGGGGAGTTCATCCGGATTCGAGAGTTTGGTGTGGCGTTGGTCACGGTGGTTG
>CAIXSC010000519.1 GCA_903921945.1 uncultured Planctomycetaceae bacterium | reverse complement strand
TCCAAGGATGGCATTACAGATCAATACCAGCCCCAGATCGTGCGGATTTTACAAAAAATTTTCGTCCGGTCCTAGGCCAGGTTACGCGCCGAGGATGCGGCGACAGTGCCATTCAGTCCTGACACCTTTTCTTCTCTAGTGCAAATAGGCACGGCTGCTAACGGTAACTTGGTTCCCTACTGAATTCGCCTCAGCTCAGGCCGCTCGGTGGCCGCTTCGATCTTGGAGATCGTTTCGCGAACGGCTGCCGCTTTTTGCCGGCTGAGTCTTTTCGGGAAGTCCGGCTCGCGATGCTCGAAGTAGTCGGCGGCTTCGCGCAGCTTCGGAAGCGCGGCCTGCGCGTGCGCGCCGTAACTATCGAAGAGGGGCAGGACTTGCTTGATCCGTTCCTGGCTCGCCCACGGGTTCTGCGTGACGACATAGTCGGCGATCGCGGCGATCCCGTCCTCCACGAGATGCGTGGAGAGCAGTTTCAGGCCGGCGAGACGCACTTCGTCGGCGAACATTTCGCCGCTGGGCGCGGGCTTCACAATGGCCTCGCGGACGGCCGGAAGCAGCGGCTCGATCGCCTCGAACGAAAGGCGTGCGTAGATGCGGCTGACTTGGCCCCGGGCGTGGCCGTCCTGGTTTTCCAGTCCGCGCGCGATGGCGACGCGAAGCTTCTCGCGGTCCACGCCGTCGAGTTTCTTTGCATCGCTTAACATGTGCACGAAAACCGTGGTGCACAGATAACGTTGCTCCATCGCGCGCGGGTCGTCCTGGCCGGGACCGCGCGCAATGCGGTCGAGCATATCGGGCAAGGCGGGCAACGCGGGTTTACCGATGACCGCAAGCGCCTCGGCGGCTTTGATACGCAGCCACAGGTCCTCATGCGTCAAGGCTGTTCGCAGCGCCGCCACGGCCGGAGCGGCCCGTCCGCGCAGGAAGATCAGGCCCTGGCACGCCCCATAGCGCGCTTCAAGGGTCGGGGCTTTAAGCAGTTCAATCACCGCCGCGACCGGGGCGGTCTGGCGTCGGCCGATGGCCATCGCGGCACGTTCGCGCACGACGGGCGACCAGTTGCCCAGCCTCTCGATCAACTGGTCGTCGTGAAGCGCGTCATAGAAACTGTTGCGATCCTTGTTGTTCCAGCCGCGACCATCCGCGATGACCACTTCAGCCGTCACGGCATCGAGCTGCGGCACCCTGCCGGACTTCTTGCCGGCGAGGTGAATCGTTCGCAGTGGCTTCTCTCTTGATCAGCGGCAGGTAGACCGCGTCACCGCTCGCAAGCAGGCCGAGCGCGTTCAAAGAACGCGGGATCGGATCTTGATGGGCATAATCGGCTTGGGTCATCCGCGCGGCGAGCGCTTCGCATCCCTGCCGCAGCAGACGCTTGGACTTCGGGCAATCGAACGGAGCGGTGGGCGAGTAACTGCCGAACACCGGCAACTTTAAGACAACTTCTTCCGTCTTCCCCGCGCGCCACCGTGTGAGCCTCAATTCGCCGCCACCCGCCTCCGTCTCCGCCGCAGTGAGTGCCTGCCCCATCTCCGTGCGCGGATCGACCGCAAACGCCTTGCCGCCAACACCAAGAATGACATCGCCGACGGCCATAACCCCATCCGCAGGCGACTTCGCATCGACCTTGGTAACGGCGATTTGCCGAGCGTCGCTCGTCACAAGCTTGTCGCAGTACATCCAGCCGCGCAGTCCAGTGGCACCGAGATTCCAGTCGTGACTCGCCGTTGGTGGAATGACACCACCCTTCGTCAAGTCGGGGTTCTGGTGTTGTTCGGCTGACCGCGCAAGCGTCGAAAGGCTGAGCCACGGGGCGCCCAGCGGAATCGCGGATGCGATGGTGAAGCCTATCGCGAGTGCCATGCAGGGTCTCAGGTAGGTCATCGCGGTATCCGTTTCGTTCGCCATGATTGAGGAGGGGGGGGCCGATGAGGTCGCGGGAAAAGGAACAGTTTCCACACCCCTGCGGTACTCGGAGGCATACCGAGGGATCGCCAAGGCGCGGCGGCCACCAAGGCGGTCCGTCGAGCAGCGCTGCGGCGGACCTTTCGCGGAATTGCCTCCACTCCGCCTTGTCATCGTAGTGCAGATCCGACCATGAGATAACAGCCCACCCATTGGCTTGGGGTGCGGGAGATATTCTCGCGGTTGAGACCTCGCGCTGACAACGGAAGTCCACTGCCAGTCACAGCTCCCCTGAAATGAACTGGCCAACCATGAAGTTGAATTCGGGGCTGGCCTCAGCCTTGTTTTTTCCTCCCTGATGGTGCCTGCCACCGAGGACAAGCCTGCCGCCCAAGCTGCGCAGGCGATTAAGTTCGCCGCGCCATTCCGCGACCACGCGATCCTCCAACGGAATTTGCCACTTCCGGTCCGGGGCTGGAGCGAGCCGGGCACGTCGGTCATGGTCACGATCACCGGTCGAAAGGAAACCGCTATCGTGAGCCTGTCAGAGCCTCTTGTCATGAAAGCGGTTGTTAGCTAAACCCTGCGTTGGATTGGAGCGGCTCGCGAAAAGGAGATTGTCATGCGGTATCGGCCCGGTTTCGATCGTGGGAAGGCTTCGAAGAGCGTTGGTTTCGGCCATGTCGAGCGTCTCGAGTCACGGGCGGTGCTCAGCGCGGAAAACGTCCTGATGCCGCCTCCCTTGATGGGTCCTAGCGAAGCGACCGCCGCCGCCGATGTCGCCCGCCCTGTTATCACTGCCACCACGGCCACGACGGCCATCACTGCCACGACGGCCACCACTGCCACGACGGCCATCACGGCGAACGCGCCGGCCGTTGCCGTGGGACTGCGTCTTACCATCGCGCCGCAGGCGCGGGCCGGCGTGCCTACGCCTGTGACTGCGTTCGCGATCGACGCCGCCGGACGGCCAGTCCGCGCCTTCACGGGGTCAGTCGCGGTCTCGAGCAGCGACACCGCGGCGAATTTGCCACTCATCCCGATCAGCTTCAAAAACGGTCGCGCATCGTTTAGCGTGACGTTTGCCACTGGAGGCACGCAGTCCGTGAAGGTGACGTCGCTCGCTGATTCGGCCATGACCGCGACCGCGTCGACATCGGTCGCCGGTCGCCCGATGCCTAGTTCGTTCGTCGTGAATGTGCCAAGGCAAGTGGACGCCGGCGCGACCGTGAACCTGTCGATTACGGCAGTCGATGCGGCCAAGCGGCCAATCCAGAGCTTCAATGGGACCGCAACGCTCACGAGCTCCGATACGGCGGCGACACTGCCGGCCTCCGTCTCCTTCGTGAACGGCCGAGCGGCGGTTCGCGTGACGTTTTCCACGCCGGGTAGCCAGACCATCACGGTGCGGGGCGGCGCTGCCGGAAACATCTCAGCCACAGCCACCACCGAAGTCATCGCGGCGCCGATGGTGGCCGGTTTTTCCGTCATGCTGCCGAAGGCGGCGGCGATTGGCGTGTCGGTGCCCGTGACGATCGTCGCGGTCGATTTCCAAGGACGGCCCATGCCGCGGTACACGGGCACCGCGACGCTCGCCTCGTCCGACTCGGCCGCGAAGCTACCGTCGTCGGTGAGTTTCATTGGCGGCCGGGCGGCCACGCGGGTGACCTTCGGGACGCTTGGCGAGCAGACGCTGACCGTGACGAGCGACCCGGCACTGGGTGGCGGCATCTCGGGAACCGCCAAGACAGAGGTTGGCGAGGTCGTCACGCAGCGGATTCGGTCCTGGCAGTAAAAGCAATAGACGCAACAAGCGAAGCGAGTTCCTCGGCCATGAAAAGAGGACTTGCCGCGAGCATCGTCGTGCTCTTCGCGGCCGCGACACTCGCGGCGGACTCTCCGCCGCTGGCGATCGCCCCTTTCGACGCTCCGCAAGCGCGCGTTCATCAAGACGCTTGGGCCAAGCACCTTGGCCAACCGCTCCGCGCGACAAACTCGCTCGGCATGACGCTGATCCTTATTCCGCCTGGCGAGTTCATGATGGGCGGGTCGCGCGAGTCGCTCGTCGAAACGGCCGCCTGGGCTGACACCAAACGGCAATTGCCAGCGGGTATCGAAAGACGCCGCATCGAGTCCGACGAGCAGCCGCCGCATCGCGTGCGGATCACGCAGCCATTTCGCATCGGCGCGACCGAAGTGACGATCGGCCAGTTTCGACGGTTCGTCGTCGCCACTCAATATGTAACCGAAACGGAACGTTTCGGCGGCGGCAACTCGGGCAAGACCGACGAGACCGTGGTGGAAAAGAAGTCCGCCCTTTGGAACACGCCGGGTTACAAGGTCACCGACGACTCTCCAGTCACGCAGATCACCTGGAACGATATGGTCGCGTTCTGCAATTGGCTCAGCGCACAGGAAAAGCTGGCGCCATCCTATCGGCTCGACGATC
>CAIXSC010000518.1 GCA_903921945.1 uncultured Planctomycetaceae bacterium | reverse complement strand
GGGACCGTGATGAGCCGCCTATCCCGTGCCAAAGCCCGCCTACGGTCCGCGTTCGGCCCGGCCGACGCGAAGGATCTGGCATGAACGAAACCAACTTGCCTGCTACGCCCATGGACACGTCATCCCATTCGCCATCGAGCCATCCGCCCGGTTCCCCTTCGCGGGATGAACTGCTCAGCCAACTGCTCGACGCTTGCCGTTGCGGGCATAACGACTTGGAATTGCCCGAAATCGCGCCGCTCGCTCAAGCCATCCAGGAAGACTCGGCTTGGCGTTCTCGTTGGCAAGCTGCGGAGGCGGAAGAACTCAATCTACGCCGACAACTCGAAGACGTGCCGTTCCCCGACGGCTTGGAAGCTCGACTTCGCCACAATCTCGGAATCGCCGCCAGCGCAAGGGCGATCGACGCGGCGACCGCGGTTGTAATGGCAACTTCAGCAGCCACCCCAGCGGTAGCCAGCCCGACGGCACCTACCCCAGCAGCAGCAAATTCGGCAGCAGGCACCCCGGCGGTGCGGCGGCCGTCCCGTCGTTGGTTTGCGGTCGCGGGCTTGGCGAGCGTTGCGATGGCAGGGCTGTTCGCGTTGATCGTCTGGCAGTCGGCGAATCGGCCAAGTTTGCCGGATTCGACGGAGAATCTCGCCAAGCTCGGACGGCAATGGTCCGCGTCGATGGCGGATGCGAAGGATTGGCAGGCGGAATTCTCCGGCTTTCCTGAGGGGCGTGATGCGCGGACGTTGGTGGTCGGCGAACGAACGCGATGGCGGACGGTCCGCACAACGTGTGACCGACAAACGCACGTCGTCGAGGTGCGACGCGGGTTGATCGGCGCGTGGCTCTTTAGTTTTCAAGGCTCGTTGCCATTCCTCAAGAATTACCTCGCACCGGCTCGCCTGTCTGGCTCGGGAGAATGCGATGTTTGGGCATGGGCGGACGATGGCCACGTCTTTCTCCTAGTTGCCCAAAATCCGGATGCGCGGCTCGACTCATGGATTCGTCGTCCTAAATTCGCGGTTTCGCCGACGCCTCCTGCTCACGTTCCACCCTCCCAATCGCCGAAATCCCTACAAGCGGAACGTCCGCTATTGTCGGCACGGCATGATTCTGAAAGCCGGGGAAGGGGACTGGCATGCGTTGGATTCCATGGATTGTCTTGGGCATTTTGGCGGCTGGCATCGGCCTGATCTTCACGAAAAACTCGCAGCGCGAAACCGCGACAACGCAGACGGCCACCCAGCCGGTGTCCTCGGGGACAACGGTGACAGCGACAGGAACGGTCGCACCCGCGGCCTTCGCGGCCCCGACTGGCTCGGCAACCTCCCGCCGCAGCAAAGCCGGACGCGACACGGCGCTCGCCGCCTATAACCAAGAAGCGAATTCGCCGACGGAGACCGCTCCGGCCGACGCCGCTCCGGCAGCGACTGCCGCTCCTGCCGCTCCGAGCGAAATCGCGCCGGCGAATGGCGAACCGCGGGACGCGACCGCAGCGGCTGGCAATGCCAATGCCGGTGCCAATGCCGGTGCCCTGCCAGTTCCGAACGACGCTCCGGCCACCGACGCTTTCCCTTCAGACGTTGCGCCGCCTGCCGAGCCCACGACCCAGCAAGTTCATCCGCTCCCGGAACCCCGAACGGCGGGCGCGGCAGGTGAGCACAACGCCAGCGGCGATAATCGACCGCTTTCCAATCTCGACCCGCCGATCGGTGCTCGGGAACCCGCACCCGCAGCTCATGACTCGGCGCATCAACCCTACTACCCGTCGGCAAAGCCGGCGGTCAGTGGACCGCTGCCGCATCGCAACACGGACGCCTGGGAAGCGATTCACCGGAAGGCGGCGATGAAAGCCGAAATGCGCGGACGTCGGCTTGCCACCCAGAAATGGTTTGGCTACTCCAATCTTCGGCCGACCGCCTCCGCCACTCCGTTCCTTTCGACCTACTCGCCTTCCTGGACCGGTAACTCGGCCCACCCGTCGCATTGGACCGGTACTCGATAGTCTTCCGTCGGCGATCAGTCACATCCGTCGGCAGTCAGTCACCTTGTCGGCGATCCATCACCTTCCTTCGTGTTCCGTCGTTTCAGTACAGCCGGGCGACCCATTCGCCATAGCCGTTGTACTTGCGAGTTGGAAACTGTTCCTGGCTGCCAAGCATGCGTTCGCTATCTTGGGGCCAGGGAACAGGCACTTCCGGATCGACATTGGATTCGAATGGGTAGGCCTCGGGATTCAGCGAACTCCAGAACGTACGCGGTTCGGCGTCGACCAATTCAATCCGCTCGATCGACTTGATCGACTTGTAGCCGTACTTCCATGGCACAACCAACCGCAACGGCGCGCCGTGTTGCTTGAGCAGCGGTTCTCCGTACATGCCGGTCGCGAGGAAGGCGAGTTCATGCAGCGCCTCGGCGATCGTCAGACCCTCGACGTATGGCCAGGGAAACTTGCCGCGTGACGAACCCTGGTGGGGCGCTTCGTCAGGGCGTGAGAAAGACACAAATCTCACGTGCGTCGCCGAGGCCAACGGATCGCAGTCCCGCAAGAGTTCGGCGAGCGGGAATCCGGCCCAAGGCACCGCCATCGCCCAGCGTTCAACACAGCGATGCCGGTACAACCGCTCGGTGAACGCCGTCGCGTAACGCCGCATCAGTTCGTCGTAATCGAACCGTAACGGCATCCGGCACAATCCGCTGACCGTCAATGTCCAGGGAAACGCCTGGAAACTTTCGACATAACGCCAGCACGATTTGAAGCGGCTGAATTCGAAAAAGTTGGTATGGCGGGCGGCCGCGATCCGATCGGTGATGGCGCGATCGCCCGTGAAGCGCGTATCGCGTTTGATGGACGCTGGCCATGTCGCCGGCATCGGCACTTGTCCCCGGCGCAAAACCTCCTCATCGGACGCATTCCACGCCGGCCAGTCCGACCACGCCGAAAAACCGATTCCCGCGATCGCGCCGGCGCCGCACAGGCCTGCCAGTTTCAGCCAGCGGCGTCGATTCGCAAGCGTTGCGTTGGGTGCTCGCCGGTCCGCGAACGCCGTGGCGCGTGGTGTTTCAGCGCCGTCACGTGGTCGCAAAGGGTCATGGTCGTGGACATTCATGGGTCGGAAAACAGTTCGCTTGTGGTTGATCGCCCCGTGTTCAAGCCGGTCCATTCGCGGGACGCAACCGCTCCAAATCGTGGAAAAAACCGGGGTAGGTCTTGGCGGTGCATTGTGGATTGCGAATCACCACACCGGGCACGCGAAGGCCGGGCAACGCCAAACTCATCGCCATCCGATGGTCATCGTAGGTGTCGATTTCGGCGCCGTGGAGCTTGCCGGGAATGATTCGCAGACCGTCGGCGAACTCCTCGACCTCCGCCCCGAGCTTCCTCAGTTCCCGCGCTAAGTCGCCGATCCGATCGGTTTCTTTGTGGCGAATGTGCGCGACGCCCGTGATGGTGGTGGGACCAGCGGCGAACAACGCGACCGCGCCCAGCGTCTGCACGGTATCGCTGATCGCATTCATGTCGACATCGATTCCGCGTAGCGGACCGCCCGTAACGGCGATGCCGTCCGCCGAATGCTCCACATCACAGCCCATTCGTTCCAAGCAATCGACGAACCGCACGTCGCCTTGCAAGGCGTCGCGGCTCAGGCCGCGGACCAGCACCCGTCCGCCCGCAATCGCCGCCG
>CAIXSC010000517.1 GCA_903921945.1 uncultured Planctomycetaceae bacterium | reverse complement strand
TCGCCGATGGCCCGGTTGCTCGCCTATCGCGAGGCCACTCGCGCGGTCGGCAACGAATGGTACGACTGGGACCGAATGGCGCCGTTCGCTCAAGCCGCGCTGGAGCGGAAGGACTACGTCGCCGCCGCCACAGTCGCGTCAGGCATGCTCGCCAACATCCCGAACGTGGATGAAGCCCGGAAGAAAACGGGACGGGATATTGTGACGCAAAGTTACGCGCGGATGGGGGCGGTCGGGTTGACGCTCGACGATAACAGCCCGCTCGCGCCGCTCTTCCAAGCGACGTTGTACTTGCGATTGGGCGACGAGCGTCTCGCATTCGACGCCTACGCCGCCAACCAACAATTGTTCGCGGCGAACGTTCCCGAACTGCCCGTCGATCTGGTGACCTTTGTCTGCGATCGGCTGATCGCCGCCGGTGGCGACGAGAACCACGATCGAGTCGAGGAACTGCTGCGTGGCTGGATCGTGAAGAACGCCGAGTCGAAACAGGTGGACGACGCCAACAAGGCGCGAGTCCAACTGCTGCTCGCCAAAAACTTCTTCAAAGCCCAACGCTACGATGTGGCCCGCAACGAGTACACGACCGTTGTCAATCGCTATCCGAACACCCCGCAAGCGATCGAAGCCGAATTCGGCACCGGCGAGACGTTCCTCGCGCAAAAGGTGTTTGATCAAGCTGAACTTGTCTTCGAACGGCTCGCCCGCCATCCCGAAGCCGACGTTGTCGTCCGCGCCGAATTCCTCCGTGGCGTGCTCGCTTTCCGTCGTGGCGACCGTGAAGACGCTCGCGATATCTTCCGCGGCGTGCTCGAACGCGTTCCCAACGTGGAACTCGCCAACCAAGCCCTGTTCGGTTTGGCCGAGGTCTACGGCTCCGAGGAACGCTACATGGACCAGCTCAACCTGCTCCGCACCGTCGGCCGCCTCGGCCGCAATAGCAAACGCCGCCATGTGCCCGGACAGCCTTTGTCGATCGTCGTGCATGACAGCGACCTGGGGATCAGCCGCGGCCACAACCGGATCCCCGTGCAAGTCACCACGGAGCCGGGCGGCGACAGCGAGGTCATCTTCTTGACCAGTTCGGGAGCGGGCAAAGGCCTGTTCCGCGTGGATCTCGAAACGCGTCTCGGTAGCGCCACGAAGAACGACTCCGTGTTGCAACTCAGCGGCCGTGACACCATCAAATGCGACTACCCGGCCGAATTCAAAGCCGAGTTCCGCAATGTGCCGTTGTCGGACGTTGAAATCCGTGTCGCGGCGGATGGGCGTCTGGATGTCTCGAGCAGCAAGATCGTCGACAAGGCGTCCCGTTCGTTCAGCCAACAGTTGGAGGACGAAGCCAAAGCGAACGAGGAAGATGGTGACAAACGGGTCTCGCAGTTCCGGCCGGAGAATCAGATCAAGCCGGGCAATACGGTTTACTTGCGAGTTCGCGATCCAGACCGCGATCTGAACAACGACCCCGACGAAGTCACGGTGAAGCTGTCAGCCGACAGCGGTGACCAAGTTCAAGTGAAGCTTGTGGAAACGGGCCCGCACACCGGCTTGTTCGAAGGCACGGCGATGACCGGCGAACTGCCGGCCGGCGCGCGAGCCAGCGATACGGCCATCGACCACAATCCGTTGATGGCGATCGACCGCGATCCGACAACCTTCTGGATGAGCGCTCCGGACGGCGCCACGCCGAAGTTGCTGACCATCGATTTGAAGGATTTGCGATCGGTCAGTCGCGTGAAACTGTCGACCCCGAACGCCGCCAAGAATTCGCCCGTGCGTGGCGAACTGCTCGGCAGCCAGGACGGCGAGTTCTGGTTCCGGCTCATGTCCAATCCGCCCGAACCCGAGGTCGAACCGGTGGCCGGCGAGTATGGCGCGATGCGTCAACGCGTCTACGCCAGCAATCTGACCCAGGCTACCCAATGGTCGCAGATCGTGGCGGTAACCAAGAACGCCCAGCCAATCTCCGACGAAGTCGTCGAGGAATTGGCTTGGAAACTGGAGGACGAAAGCGATCAAGCCAAGCGGCCGGCGTCGGTGATTTGGAATGGCAAACTCGCCCAGCCCCGCGACGGAGCCGCGCGGATTCGCGTCGACGGCGTCCTGACCGCGATCGTGATCGACGGCCGCATGGAATTGCCGCTCGGCCCAGGAGGTCGCTCCGCCGACATCTGGCTCTCGGCCGGAACTCACGACCTGACCGTGTTCGCGGCGACCGCTGCCGCTTCCCAACCGGTAACAGCCGTCTGGGCCCGAGCCGACTTGAACAAGTCCCAAGTCACCTTGGCTCCGTTCCGCAAAGCCGACTTCGACACCAAGCTCGCCGCGACGCGCGTCGCGAGCGGCGCGATGTCGGGAGCGGTGCTCGACTTGAAAGCGGCGGCTGCTCAGGTCCATAAGAAAACGGAGACATTCGGCGTTGCCGCCGGCTCCGACAAGCTTGCCAATTGGAATTCTCCCGAAGACTGGGTTCACTGGGATTTCCCGGTTACCACCGCCGGCGCGTACGAAGTGTGGTTGAACTACGCCCACGCGGGCGCTGGTGGTGCGGTGCAACTGGAACTCGGACGCCAAACGCTCCGAGCGGTGGTGGCCGACACGGCGGGCGCTGACAAATTCCAAATCGTCAAGATCGGCACGGTTCTCGTGGATGCGGCGGGGCCCCAGACGCTCGCGCTCAAGCCAATCGAGATCAAGGGCGCCGGCCTGATGGACTTGCGCGGCGTGACGCTCAAGCCGGCTCAAGGAGCCAGCGTGATCGTCGCCGAAACGGATTGGGAATTCCGTTTCCCGTCCGTGCCGTTGCGATACACGCGATTTATATGCCGCGAGTACCGCGGGGAAGCGGTCGCGATCAGCCATGTGGAAGTCGCCGGGGCCCGCGCCAGCGACGTGTATGTGCCGACCAAGACCGACGTGCTGTCGCTTGCCAACAACAATGTGCTCGAAATCGCCGGTGGCGACACGGTCACGGCCGCCTACACCGATGAGATCGGCCAGTCGGAGTCGGCCGGCAGTCAACTGCTGGTCGGCAAGCTTACCGCGACCTATCACGACGCCAAAACCAGCCCGATCGCGTACGACTTCCTGCGTAGCGACGGCGGCGCCGTGCAGACAGTTCGCAAGGAATTGATTCGGATCGAGCCAGGCGAACGCGTGATCTTCGAGATCGTCGACTACGACGAAGATCGCACGGACCAACGTGACACGGTTCGTTTCCAAGTGTTGCTCAATGACAACGACCCGATCGATCTCGTGGCGACCGAAACCGACAGTTACACCGGGATCTTCACCAAGGAAGTCGACACGGCCAGCTTGCTGCCACCCGCGCCAAAGCCAGCGGGCAAGGATGGCAAGGCGCCGGGGAAGGCAACCGGCAAGTCGGCCGGCAAAGCGGCGTCCGCAAGCACCACGAGTGGCGCGGCTGCTCCGCGGGTGAATACGGCGGGCGGCGAGAATCCGACGCCTGACAGCAATCCCGACAAGCCTATACCGGTGAAGCCGGGCGACCGCTTGTACCTGCGTTACATCGATACGCAAAACACATTCCCCGGCCATGCGGTTCCGCGCGAGTCGGTCGTGTTTGTGAATGAACCGTCCGAGGGGCGGATTCGCATCTTGCGGTCGCGGGTCACACCGCTCCCGCCCGGTGTGAAGGGGCCGCCGCAGTTCACCTACCTGGCGCCGGATGACTCGCAAGAGACAGCGGGCGTGGCGTTCGAAGCGCCGCTCGCGGTCGAAGTCATCGATCCCGACGCCGCGAAGGACAGCCGCAGCACGGTAAAGGTGACGCTCGCCACCACCGACGGGTCCACGGTGGATGTGGACTGCGTGATTTCCGGCGCGCTCACGAACACGCCAGGCGATCTGCAATTGACGCGGGCTTTGGAAGAGGGCCGCTTCATCGGCCAAGTGATCATGCAGCTTGGCGGAAAGAGCAGCCCGGCGGTGGTGCCGTTGACCGCCGACATGCCACGCGGACTGTTGGGACGCGTTCGACTCGAAGACGACGCCTCGGCGAAGCTCGGCTCGAACCTCGTCACTCGCGTGTTGAACTTGTCGGGCAAGGACATCATTCAGGGCGTTTACGAGGATGAACTGCGGCCGGATGGCAAGGCGGCCGACTTGGCTGCCAAGGCGCGTCTCGTCTCGCAGGGCGAACTGGCCTGCACCGATCGCGAATACGAGAAGGACGTCATTCAGTTGCACGTCGGTGAAAAGCTGTTCGTTCGCGTGGTCGATCCGGATCACGACGTGTCCGACGCTCGCGATTCGGTCACGATTGAAGTGACAACCGACTTGGGCGAAAAGGAATCGGTCAAGCTCGACGAAACCCTGGCCCACAGCGGTATTTTCACCGGCTCGATGACGCTGAAGGCCGTGGAAAAGCCGACGCCGAACAATGTGGCGGCCGTCGACCCGATCATCGAAACCTATTTCGGTGACATGGTTCACGTGCGCTACATCGACGATTTGGCGAGCACCGAAACGGGACGACATGAACAGGTGCTGGATCTGCCGGTTGTGGTCGGCACGGACGGTTTGGTGTCGGCGTTCACCAAGGCGTTCAACAACGAAACGCTGGCTGTGGAAACGAAATTCCGGGTGGCCGAAAGCTACTTCGAACTGTTCAAGAGCCACAAAACGCTGGAACGGGTCGAGGAGAAGAACGCCGATCTGGAAGCCGGTCGCCGCGTCTTGCGGGAAGTGATGGAGGATTACCCCGATCCGAAGTACGCTCCGCGAATCGCTTACCTGCTGGGGCAGTTCGCCCAGGAACTGTCGCAGTTCGACGAAGCGATTCGATCCTACGAGCTTATTCTGCGGCAGTACGCCGACCATCCGTTGGCCGCGGACGCGCAGTACAAGCTGGCGCAATGCCACGAAGAGGCGGGCGCGTTCGATCAAGCGTTGGAGGCGTATGTGACGCTCGCCGCCACCCATCCGAAGAGCGCCTTGATCCCGAACGTGATGATTCGAATCAGCGACTACTTCTACAAGGCGGAGAATTTCCCAATCGCCGCCCAGGTCGGGGAGAAGTTCCTCGAACGGTACAACGGCCATCAGTACGCGCCGCGGATGGCGTTCCGCGTTGGACAGTGCTACTACAAGGCCAAGCAGTACGCGAAGGCCGGCCAATCGTTTGACCGTTTTGGCAAGATCTTCCCGGACGACGCCTTGGCGGCGGACGCCTTGTTCTGGTCCGGCGAGAGCTTCCGTTTGGGCGCGAATAACCTCGAGGCGTTCCGCCGCTACAACCGCTGCCGCTGGGACTTCCCAGCCAGCGAAGCGGCCAAGTATGCCCGCGGCCGTCTCGCCCTTCCCGAAATGCTTCAGCAGTTCGAGGCGGAAGCCAACAGCGTGGACGAGTAATCCCGCGCATCACAACTTGGATTGAGCATCATGAGTACTTGGTTTGCGTTGTTGTTGTTGATGCCGGCCCAGCCGCCGGAGATCGATCCGCTCGATCAATTGGAAAAGTCCGGGGCCCGTCCCGCCGCGACGGCGCCGGGCGAACCCGGAGGCAAAGCTGCCACCAAGAAAGCGGGCGGCGCTAATGCGCTCGCCGAAACAGCGCCGGCAGCCGCTGACGACGGCCCTGCTGGCAAAGCGGACGCTAAGGCCGCCCCTGAGAAGGCCGACGAGAAGGCCGACGAGAAGGCGGATGGCAAGTCGGACAGCAAGTCGGGTAGCGATGCCGATGAGGCGGCTGCGGGCGGTGACGCCGCCGGCGGCTTCTGGCAACTGCTCGACGATATGATGCACTCCGGCGCGATGGGCTACATGATCGAGGGTGGCTTCTTCATGTGGCCGATTCTGATCCTGGGGATTGTCGCCTTCGGCGTGATTATCGAACGGTATCGCAGCCTCAAAATGCTGACCACCGATACTTCGGCCTTGCGCGACGAAGTGCAGCGTCTCTTGCAGGCCGACCGGGTTGAGGAGGCTTTGAAGAAGTGTGATGCGGAACAAGGCCCGGTGCCCGCGATCCTTTCCGCGGGGCTCCGCAAGTTCCTTGTCATGCGGCGTCTCGACTACGACGCGGCGAAAATCGAAGAGCAAGTTGTGAAGGGCATGGACGACTACAGCGTCCACGTTGTCGCGGCGCTCGAACGCCACTTGCCGATCCTGGCGACCGTCTCCAGCGTGGCGCCGATGCTTGGCTTCTTGGGCACGGTGCAAGGGATGGTGGTGTCCTTCGACGACATCGTCGCGCAGATGGGCAAGACGAATATCGTTGAAGCGGCGGCGGCCGGTATCAAAGTCTCGTTGCTCACAACGGTGCTCGGACTCGTCGTCGGTATTCCCGCCTTCATGGCGTTCAACTACTTTACCAGCGTCATCAACCGGTTCGTGCTCGAAGTCGAAGAGTCGGCCAGCGAGTTGATCGAAACGGTCACGTTGCAAATGGCGATGCAACGCCGTGATGCGGGCAAGTAATGCGGGAGGAACAATAAGTGATGGGCTCGTCTCGCGTCGCGTCAGATCTTCGTTCCTGTTGCCACAACTCCAGCATGGAGCACTGCGGCTCTTGAGAGACGTCGATCGGTTTTGGCCCTTGCCCTTAAAACCGGCTCCGCCCGTGCCCATGCCATTGCCATTGCCCGCGCTGCCCTTTCCTCGATTCACGATCCTTTAGCCGTTAGACACCATGCGTCGTCGCTCGAACAATTTGCTTGTGGAACCGCCATCGGTGGCGACGGGGGATATCGCGTTCAATTTGATCGTTTTCTTCCTCGTTTGCGCATCGGTGCAGCCGGACAGCGGGCGGAAGCAGACGTTGCCTCGAAGCGAAGAGAAGGCGAAGCAAGAGCAGCAAACAAAGAACGTCGAGGTGTTGTTAACGCGGACGACGGCGGCTGTGAATGGCGATTTAGTGCCGCAACGCGAATTGCTGCCGCGATTGCGGACCTTGCTGTCGGGAAAGCTACGTCCCGAGGATCGCGTGGTGGTGGTTAAAAGTCGTCCGGACACGCCCTACGCGTTCTGGATCGAGGTGACGGGGCTGATCGAAGAAGCGGGAGGCACGGTGACGATCCAGCGTGAGGAAGAACGCACGGTGCAGGTGGGAGGATAGACGACGTGAAGATCCCGCCGAGGAAGCACAAAGCCGAAGTGCCGAGCGTGGCGATGGGCGACATCGCGTTCAACCTGTTGATTTTCTTCGTGATTCTGGCGAAAGCGCAGGACGACAGTCATTTGAACTGGACGCCCGCTGCCACCGCGAAGGTTGAAAGCGCTGGCGCGACGCGAGTCAGTGTGCTGATCAACAGCGAAAACAAATTGCACCTCAATGGGCAGCCAATCGGCTTGTCGCAGTTGGCTCCGCGAGTCAAAGAACTGCTGGGCGACGCGCCTGCGGGCGACCGAACGGTGGTCCTCAAGGTGCATCGCGAGTCGCAGGCTTTGCAGTTCGAGCCGGTGATCGAGGCGATCAGCGAAGCGGGCGGCGACTTGGTTCATATCTTGGAAGAAAAGCGGCCGTGACGCCGATGGGAGCGGGAAGACGATGTCGAGCTTGAAAGACAGTGGCGCGGCGACAGTGGACGAGTTGCGGGAATTCCTGGACGGAATGCGCGGCAAGTCCGCGAAGGAAGTGCTCGGCAAAATTGCCGAAAGCGGCTTGATCAAGGCTGTGGTCCAAGCCACGGTCGCCAGTGTTGTCGGTATCGCCGTCTTCACCGTCGGTCCCTACTTCCTGCAAGCCAAGAAGGGCACGTCGGCTTCGCCCTCAGCCGAGAAAGCGGCGAGTGAAAAAACGGCGGAGAACAAGCCTGCCGCGGGCGACAACGCCACCGCTTCCGCTGGCTCCGCAGCCGATCCCAAGGATGCCGCCGCGAGCCCTTCGGCGGCGACTGGCAACGGCGGTGGAACCGCCGCGGGCGTCGGCGGGGACGTCGAGCGAGCGGCCAAAATGATGGGCGTCGGCGATACCAAGACGGCTGACCCGAAATCCAACCCTCGCGAACGCGATCTCGATAGTTTGCTCGACAAGATCAAGTAAACCCGCCCGCCTTCGCATCCACAGTGCCGCGTTCACGAGCATCGCGGACGGAGCTCGGTTGAAACCGTTTTGAGCCACCCCATGAACGCCCCACAGCCTACTTCGCGTTTTCTGCTCGCGGCGACCGCGGTCTACGCGCCCGTATGGCTGGCGCTCTGGTTTGCTTGGTTATCGATCCGCACGTTGCCCGCATGGTTGCCTGTGGCCGGGTTCTCGTTGGCCCTGGTGTTGGCGACGCCGTGGCTCGTCACCGCTTGGAAGACGCGGCGTTCGCGGCCCCGTTTTGGGTTGGCGGTGGCTTCGGTGGCCTACGTGTTCGTATGGCATTGGTGCGTCTTCATGGCCGATCTGCTCGATTGGCCCAACCTATCCCGGACATCGGCGCAGTTCGGGTTGGCGGCTTTGTTTTTCATCGGGTTGGCTTGGGTGATTTGGGGACTGGAACGGGCCTCGGATCGCTATCAGCGCCGGCGACGGGCGGCCGCCTTGGAATCGTTCGAATCGACAACCGCCACGGCGACGCCGGTGGCTGGCAGCCATGCGGGCGGCGCGTCCGCGGCCGGCCCCGCAACGAGCCCAGCTTCGTCGGCGTCCGCCATGCCGGACGCCCGTCCGGTGCTCGCACGGCCCGCCATGGAAGCCGAGTCGCTTGCGTTAACACGCCGAGTTTGGAATCCGCTCGATCCCTACGCATGGTACTACGGCCGTTCCAGCCGCAAACTCAATCAATCGCTCACCGTCTTGCTGAGCTACACGATTCTGTTCTTCCTGGCGGTTATGCTGCTCAATCAAACCAGGGGCTGCCAGGAAGTTTATGAATTGCCGGCCGGTGGCGGCCAAGTCAAACAATTGGCACAAACCGTCCGGATTCAAAAAGTGATTCGGAAAAAGTTTGTGGTGAATCCCTACAGCGGTATCAAATTCGAAGTGCCGCCGATTGACGAAGTGAAACTGCAACTGAACGAGATTACCGAGCACGCGTATACCGTGGGCTACGGCGATGGAGCGGGCGCCGGTTTCGCCGGCGGCACTTCCAAGGGCAAAGTGCGGCTCATCCGCCTCGAATACGCCGGCGGCGACTGGGATTTGAATTTCGGCGTCGGAGCGGATCTCAATATGCTGGTCGAGTACGGCGTGCGAACCCAGCAGAAAATCGCCGACCAGACCGAGTCGCGGACGATCATGGATTTGAAGGCGTTTCCCGCCGGCAAAGCCCCGCCCGTCATGTTTTTGACAGGCCAAAAGAGCATCTCGGTCACCACCGGCGAAATCAAAGTGCTGCAGCAGTATCTCAATGAAAAGCACGGCATGCTGTTCGCAAGCAACGGCGGAAGCGGCCAGTTTCATCAGCAATTCCTCGCACTCATGAACCAAGTCGCGCCCGACATCCGGCCCGTCCCCGTGCCGCTGGATGACGCGATCCACACGATTCCCTACCGCTTGGCCGCCGTGCCGATTGTTGCGCCTCACGGTGGCCGCGAGTCGCTGGGGTGGTACAAAGACGGTCGCTGGATTTGCTACTACCACCCGGGCGACATTAGCGACGCTTGGTGCGACGACCACGCGGGCGTCGCCGCGGAAGTCTGGGAAGCCTGCTACCAACTGGGCGTCAATGTGCTGTTCTACGCCCATGCCGAACACTCGAAATGGATGTCCGCCAAACAACAAACGCCCTAGGGAGATTCGCGATGGCGCGGGAGACACTCGGCACGTGGCTGGCCACATGGCGCCCCTCTTTTCTGGTCGTAGACGGTTCGCCGCCAATTTCTTGCGCGAATCCGAGCGATTCATACTCGCGAATCAGTAACGCCATCACCCGCGACGACGGCCGCGACCTGGCAAACTTTCCGCCGGGCTCGCGCCGAGTCGCGACAGTCGCAATTCCACGCGCCGTTCAACCGGCTGTCGTTCAACCGGCCGTCGTTCAACCGGCTATCGTGCGACCGGTGATTCGTCCGTTCGTTCGTCTGTCCGTGACAGTCGCCGGTCGCGTGGCCGGGTTGGCGGTCGTCGCCGCCTGCTGCCTGTTGTGCGGACCAAGCGCCTTCGGCCAATCGCTTGATGAATTGCCGCTCGATCGTTGGAAAAAGCTGCGAGAGAACGAGCGTTACCAGTTGCAGATCGCGGAGAAGTACTTCCGGGACAAGGATTGGAAGGTGGCGGTCTCGGAGTATGAAAAGTATTTGTCGCTGTATGAGAAGAGCGACGCGGCGGCCTACGCGCAGTTGAAATGGAGTATCGCGCAGGTGCAGCTCAAGAAGCACAATACGGCGATCAAGGAAGGCTTCCAGTCGGTGCTCGATTACTGGCCGGAATCGGCCGAAGCGCAGGCCGCCGGCTACTATCTCGGATCGACCTATCGCGCGATGGGGCAAACGGTAAAGGCCAAGACGGCCTATAAAAATGTGACCACCAGCTACCCCGGAACGCCGTCCGCCGTTTACTCGATGTCGGAACTGGCCGAGTTGGCGGCGCTCGAGAAGGACAACACCACCCGCATGCAACTGCTGCGGAAAATCGTGTTCGATACAACCAGGAACTCGGCCATCCAGAGCGCTTGCGTGCAAGCAGCGCGGCAATTGGCGGTGATCGATTTCGAATCGGGAGCGATCGACGAGGCGGTGAAAGCCTTGGCGACCACCTGCGCCGCCGACGCGTTGCCCACCCAAGTGCATACCTACAGTCGCGATGTGATCGCGCGGTTGGGCGGGGCCGCCGAGTCGAAACTGAAGGGGCAGAAGTCGGCGGACGGCGTGGTGTCTTACCTGCGAGGGGCGATGCCGACGGTCAGCGCGACGTCGACCGACGCCGAGAAACAGGCTCACCGCGCGATCGGTTACGCGATCGCCGATCTGTATTCGCTATCGCAGCAAGACACGAAAGTCGTCGAAACATTTGCTCAACTGGAAAAGGCTGTTGGACCGAGTGACGACTTGCTCGGACGACTCGCCGCGTTCCTCAAATCCCGGTCGCGATTCGAAGACGCCCGCGCCACTTATCGCCGCTTTCAAGATCGCTTCGAGGGTTTAGGACAGGTCGCGTACAGCTACCGCGAGCAGAGCCAATTCGACCTGGCTGTCGAAGTCTATAAACAGTTGGTTGGCCAAGACGCGGTACAAGCCAATCGCTGGCGAGCGGAAATGGCATTGACCTATCGTTCGGCCAAAAAATACGCCGAAGCGGTGGCCGTGTACGCCGAACTCATCGCGGCCGATACGATGAACCAAAACAAATGGCGTTGGGAACTCGCAACGACCCATCGCGACGCGGGCCAGTACAAAGACGCGATCGCGCACTATCGTCAATGCGACAACTTTCCGGAGAATTTCCGCCAGATGGCCGCCTGCCATCGAGCCCTTAAGGAGTACAACGAAGCCGTTTTGCTCTACAACCAGATTGTCGGCGCCGACGCGAATACGGCTCCGTGGGCGCTCCTGCAAATCGGTTACACCCGGGAAGAGGCGGGGCAAAAGGAGCCCGCGATCCAGACGTTCCAGCAAGTTTGCAAGCGTTATCCGAAAGATAGCCATGCCAGCGTCGCGCATGCGCATCTGCAAAGCAAATACAAGATATCGATCACGCTCGGCGGCGCGAAAGACGAGTGATCGCGATCGGCAAACGCGCCACGGATCGAGCTCAGTCGGCGGACCGTGCCGTGTCGTCTGATTGTGCTCAGTCGGCGGACTGTGCCGTGTTGTCTGAGCGTGCAGGGGTGCCGGGGCGACGGATCTTGCCCGGTTGGCGTCGGTAGACGGAAGAGGCGGCGATTTTCGATCGACCGCCCACGTTTCCTGCCACTCACGGGAGCTGACAGTCTAATCCGCTCAACGGTCGCTCGCTTCGAACCGTTCACGATCGGTCAGTGTGATCGATACCGACATGCGTTGACCGCGGCGATGGATAATGACCGGCACGGTGCGGCCGACGCCGGCCAAACTGACGAGATTCACCAGTTGGTTGTCGTCTTGGATGGCCTTGCCGTCGAATTCCAGGATCACGTCATCGACCAGCACGCGGGCGATCGCGGCTGGCGAATTGGCAGTAACTTGGCTGACCCGGGCTCCCGTGACCCGGTCCAAGCCCAGGCGCCGAGCGGTCTCTTCGTTGAAGCGGCTGTCCAGATGCACGCCCAGATAGCCACGCACCACTACCCCGCGTTCGATGAGCTGTTGGGCGACGGCCATCGCCATGTTGATCGGAATGGAAAACCCGATGCCATCGTTGCCGCCCGAGTTGCTGGCGATGGCCGTATTGAGTCCGATGACTTCGCCCCGTAAGTTCATCAACGGACCGCCGCTATTGCCCGGATTGATCGCGGCATCCGTCTGAATGAAGTCCTGGTAGGAGACGGTTTCAGACCCGAGTTGCAAGTCACGCCGTCCTTTGGCGCTAATGATGCCAAACGTCACGCTGTGGCTCAGGCCGAATGGACTGCCAACGGCGAGCACGTAATCGCCGAGTTCCGCCTCGGCACTGTCGCCAATCTTCGCGGGCACGAGGCTCGGCGCGTTCATCGCCAACACCGCGACATCCGTTCCGCGATCCGACCAGACTTTGGTCGGGTAAAGCAACCGGCCGTCCGCCGTGCGGATTCGGATCTTGTTCACTCGTGCATTGCGGATCACATGGCGGTTGGTCAGAACGTAGTCCTGGCCCTTCAACCGCACGATCACGCCCGATCCGGTTTCTTCGGCGGTGCGCCGTTCACCCTCGGGCCGTTCGGCGTCGATGTGCACGACCGTGGGTCGAATGTAAGCGACGACCCGCCGCAGCAGACGTCCCTCGTTCTCCAAATGCTGCACGTCGGCCGCGATTTGGGATGCCATCCGTTCGCGGTCCGACGGTTCCTGGCCGGCCGCGGCAAGCGGTAGCGCCGCGAGGCATGTCGCCACGGACGTGGCCATCGCCGCTTGAGCGGCGGCAGCGGTCCACTTGGAAACACACGCCGATCGGACCCTTCCCGCTAGCCACAGTTGCCAGCCAGCACCGTGCAGAGCATGGAAAAACGCGCGCATTTCGACATTCCCGTAGCGGTTACCTTCAGTCCAACCGTATCGACAACCGGCTACGACACGTCGACTTCCACGTCGCTCGAGCTCGAATCGCTGTCGGAGAACGAGTCGAAGAGGCGTGACATGCCCTGAATTCCGCGGCCTCGGCCCCCGGTCTTCTCGGCTTCACGTTGGCAATTGATACAGGTCGTCGCGTACGGCAGCGCCTGCAACCGAGCCAGCGGAATCGCTTCCTCGCAGTTTTCGCAACAGCCGTAGTCCCCCTCGCGCATCCGCTCCAGCGCGTTCTCGATGCTCGCCAATTCGCGGCTTTCCACTTCCGCGAGTTGCGAACTGAGTTCATCCTGGGCCGAATCCAACGCGGCATCGATCACGTCGCCGGTGGATTGTCCCCGCAGTTCCTTCAGCAGGCTCAAGTCGCCTGCTAGCGCCCGCCGCAACGCGTCGCGACGCTTGAGGAGAATCTGCCGCAAGCTGGTCAACGATTCTTTTCGTGTCATCTTCGTCCTCGTGGCGTCAACGGATTAGCGGGAGCCACCGGTCGGTGCGCCCGCGTTTCCGTCGGCTCTCGCCTGGAAAAGGAACCTCGAATTCGCCTCGGAATGACCTTTACCAGTGGCAAATGCCGTAAAGTCCATTCCACCACGCTGTATTACGTTCGCCGGCCGCGAAAGGGTCGCCGCCGAGCGACTCCTCCGAGGCGATTCTCGCTTTCCCGCGTATCCGTTCGGTAACCGGCACAACCGGTACGACCGGACGTGTTTGGTTAATCGTCAAAATCCGCCACCACGTTCAGTCGAACGCCGTTTTTTGCCAGAAAACGTCCCCAGACCGGGTTGGTGCCCGTCAACCGACCCCGTCCGCGCCGCTCGGACAACGCAGGAAAATCCTGGAGTTCGGACCGCACAGCGCGAAGTCCCGCAACGGCCAGCGGCGCATTGCATCCGTAGGGCAACGTTTTTACGATGCGACAACGCGGGCGGAGTGGCGATTCAGTCCGCGGCGTCGACTTCGAACTCGTACAGGTTCTCCGCAGTATCCCCGCGAGTGACGGCCATGAAGACTTCTCCGAGCGGTTTTTGCATTCGGTTTCTGGCCTACTTGCTCGTGGCTTGGGCCTTTCTCATGAACGACTCCTCACATGTCCAAGCTGCCGATCCCCTGTTGTTCGTGTCCTCGTTTGTGGGT
>CAIXSC010000516.1 GCA_903921945.1 uncultured Planctomycetaceae bacterium | reverse complement strand
TTTGGTTTGAAAGTGCAGTTGAATGCCTTCCGCCGGCTGGACCTGAATGACGAGCCGATTGGCATCGACGTGGCGCCGCGGCCCTTCCACGAACAGCATGTGCGGCGGTTCGCGAAACTGGATGACAATCTGAGTGGTTCGGCAAGACATGGCCTTGCCGCTGCGCAGGTAGAACGGGACGCCGTTCCACCGCCAGTTGTCAACATGCAGTTTCAACGCCGCGAAAGTCTCCGTCGGGCTGGCAGCCGGCACCCCCTCTTCGTCCAAATATCCGACGTACTGGCCGCGAACGGTGTCCTGGGCGAAGTCCGCGCCGACGAGCGGCCGGATCGAACGCAACACTTTAACTTTCTCATCCCGCACCAAATCGGCCTCGTACCGCGCCGGCGCCTCCATCGCCGTGATCATCATCAACTGCAGCAGATGGTTTTGGAACATGTCGCGGAGCACGCCCGCTTTGTCGTAATAGCCGCCGCGGCGTCCGACCGGAACTTCCTCGGCGACTGTGATTTGCACATGATCGATATAATTGCGATTCCAGATCGGTTCGAAAATGCTGTTCGCGAACCGCAGCACGAGCAGGTTTTGCACCGTCTCTTTGCCAAGATAGTGGTCGATGCGAAAAATCTGCCGCTCGGAAAAGACGCGGTGCAATTCGTCGTTCAGCGTCCGAGCGGACGACATGTCGTACCCGAACGGCTTTTCGACGACGATGCGGCGCGGGCCCGATTTCTCGTCCGCCAAGCCCGCCGCGCCTAGCTGGCCGGCGATCTTGGGGTATAGGCTCGGCATCGTGGAGAGGTAGTACAGCCGAGTCGCGCTCGCGCCGCCCTCGATCTGTTCAAGGAAACCGCGGAGAGTCGCGAAATCGGCGGGACTTTCCGCGTCCACCGGATGATAGAAGATGCTCGGCGCGAACGCTCGCCAGCGGTCGGCGTCGTACCCGCCGCTATCGTATTTCGCGGTCGCCTTCTCCAGTTCCGTCCGCCAGGTTTCGCTGCTAAACGAAGTTCGGGAGACGCCGACGATCCGCGTCTCCTTCGGCAGCCGCCCCTTCTGGAACAGTTGGAACAACGCCGGAATCAACTTGCGGCTGGTCAAATCGCCAGACGCCCCGAAAATCACGATCGTATGCGACATGGCGAAATCCTGCGAAACGCGTATTCGGAATCCCGGCGGCGATGGCCGGGCGCCCCGCTGCCGTTAATCCCGGGGAGTTTTTCGCTTGCCGAGCCAATCGGTGTGGAAGACACCCGGCCGGTCGGTGCGCTGGTAGGTGTGGGCCCCGAAGTAGTCGCGTTGGGCCTGGAGCAGATTCGCGGGCAGGGTCGCGCGGCGATAGCTGTCGTAGTAAGCCAATGCCGTGCTGAACGCCGGCACCGGCAACCCGCGTAGCGTGGCGAGCGACACGACGTGGCGCCAAGACTCCTGGGCGTTATGGAGCGCCTGGGTGAAATACGGGAAGAGCAGCAGGTTCTCCAAGTTCGGCTGGGCGTCGAACGCTTCTTTGATGCGATCCAGGAACTGGGCCCGAATGATGCACCCGCCGCGCCACAGCATCGCGCAATCGCCGTAGTTCAGCGGCCAATCATGCTCCTTGGCCGCCGCTTGCAATTGCACGAACCCCTGGGCATAGCTGCAAATCTTCGAAGCGTAAAGCGCCTGTCGAACGGCTTCGATAAACGCGTGGCGATCGCCCATACCGGTCGTGGCCGGCGCCGGGCCATGCAGCGTCTGGCTGGCTCGCACCCGAGCATCCTTCACGGCGGACAGGCAGCGGGCGTAAACGGCCGCCGTAACCAAAGTGCTCGGCACACCCAGATCCAACGCCAATTGGCTCATCCATTTGCCGGTGCCCTTGGCGCCGGCGGCGTCGAGCACTTTGTCGACCATTTCACCCGAACCGAGATCGTCGGCGACGCTGAAAATGTCCCGGGAAATCTCGATCAGGTAACTCTGCAATTCACCCCGGTTCCAATCGTCGAACACGTCGTAAAGTTCGGCGTTCGACAGGCCCAGCGCCTCCTTAAGCATCAAGTAGGCCTCGCAGATCAACTGCATGTCGCCGTATTCGATGCCATTGTGAACCATTTTCACATAGTGGCCGGCGCCGCGCGGACCGACCCATTCGCAGCACGGAATGTCCCCCTTCGGCCCCACCTTGGCGGCGATCGCCTGGAAGATCGGCTTGATGAACGGCCACGCCGCCGAGCTGCCGCCTGGCATCATGCTCGGCCCTTTCAACGCCCCTTCCTCGCCACCGGAAACCCCCGAACCGACGTAGAGAAAGCCTTGGGCCTCCAACGCCTTCGTCCGCCGCTCGGTATTCGTGTAATGTTCGTTGCCACCGTCAATGATGATGTCGCCCGGTTCGAGCAGCGGGGTAAGTTGCCCGATGAGTTCGTCGACGGCGGTTCCCGCCTTGACGAGCATCATCACTTTGCGGGGCCGCTTCAGCGACTTCACCAAGTCGGCCACGCTGTGGCAACCGACGAATTTCTTGCCCGCCGCGCGACCCTGAATGAACGCTTCGACCTTGTCGACGCTGCGATTGAACACGGCCACGCGATAGCCGCGGCTCTCCACGTTCAACGCCAGATTCTCGCCCATGACAGCCAGGCCAATCAGCCCGAAATCGCAATCCGCGCTCATGAATTCGTCCGCAAGAAAGAAGGGGGGAAATGGCCGCCGATTGGACGGCTCCACTGCAGACTTTTCCCGACCCGCGCAGTCCGACTAATCCGCGCCGTGGCCAAGTTGCCCGCGAAGGCTCGGATTCTAAACCGACCGTCCCGATCGGGCAATGAGAACCGCTCCGACCCCGGATCGGGGACTCGGGGACTCGGGGACTCGAGGACTCGGGGACTCGGGGAACCAGCCGCCGGTTACATCCCGAAGCGAAAAACGGTTACCGTTGGGTTTGATCAGGCCAACGCGCCTGCCAGACCTAAAGAATTACCAGCGGGCCGGGTCACAGGCGGTCGGCGAAAGTCCAGTCGCCAGGTCGATGATCGCCTGCCGAGAACGGCGACAGCCTCCGAGGGGTGAATGAGTCAGGGTCTCACGCATTTTGACGAACATGGCGCCAGCCGCATGGTCGATGTCGGCGACAAGGCGGTGACCCAGCGAGTCGCTCGGGCGGAGGGGCTCGTGCGGATGTTGCCCGAAACCCTGCAACGGCTTCGCAACCGGGGATTCGCCAAGGGCGACGTCCTGGAGGTCGCTCGTCTGGCGGGAATCATGGGTGCCAAGCGAACTGCGGACCTCATTCCGCTCTGCCATCCCCTACCACTGGACAGCGTGACGATCGGCTTCGAATTCCCCGACGACCAGACCCTGAGAATCGAAGCCCGGGTCGCTGTCACCGCGAAAACCGGCGTGGAAATGGAAGCGTTAACGGCCGTCTCCGTCGCCGCGCTAACCGTGTACGACATGTGCAAGGCGGTTGATCGCGGCCTGAAATTGGACGCGATTCAACTGGTGGAGAAAACGGGCGGCCGCAGCGGCCGCTGGACGCGCGACGCGAACGAAACTTCCGCCGCGCAGACATAAGGAACCGACGCGATGACCCCATCCCTGGCGACCACCCCGGAGAGCGGCATTTCCGCAACCTCCCCAGCTCGGCGGGCCAAACCCGACTACAGCGTCGATTACGCGACCGATTTTTCGGCCACGCCATCCGCGCCCACGTCGTCTCCCTCGCCGGTTTCCTCCGCGGCAGCCGTCACCGCCGCCCCCCTCGCGATGAATGCTTCCGTGGCTACACCTTCACTCGCACCGACGGCTCGGACGACGGCTCACCCGTCGGTCGCCTCGACGGTTTCACCGATCGACGCTCCGACCGGCACCCCGACTGGCGTCGTGCCCAACTCCATCGCCAGCGCCGTAGCTAACTCCGTTATGTGTGCCGCGACCACCGCCGGCACCAGCGGCGCGACGAGCGCCGGCACCAGCGTTGGTACAAACGCTAGCACCAGCGCTGGCACAAGCGCCGTGACCGAGCCCGCCGAGACGCTGCGGGAAACGCTGTTCGCGGCGATCGGAACGGACCTGCAACGAGTGGAAACGCGGCTTCGCGAGGAACTGCGCAGCGATCATCCGTACGTCGACGAGTTGGTTCGATACGGCTGTTTGTTGGGTGGCAAACGGCTGCGGCCCGCGCTCCTGCTGCTGGCTGCCAAGGCATGCGGTGGTGTGCGAGAAGAGCACCTGACTTTGGCCACGGTCGTCGAAATGATCCACACGGCGACGCTGGTTCACGATGATGTGATCGACGAAGCCGGCATGCGTCGCCACTTGGCCACCGTCAACGCCCGTTGGGACAACGAGGCGAGCGTGCTGCTGGGCGATTTTCTGTTCACCCACGCGTTTTATTTGGCGAGCACTTTGCCCACGACGCACGCGTGCCGCCTGATTGGCCATGCCACGAACATTGTGTGCGAAGGCGAACTGCGACAAAAAGGTTTGCGGGGCCGCTTTGATTTGAACCCCGCCGAGTACTTCGCGGTCGTCGAAGCGAAAACCGCGGAGCTTTGCTCGGTCAGTTGCGAGCTTGGCGCGTTCTATGCCGGCGCCTCCCCCGAAATCGCTGAGGCGTTGTCGCTCTACGGACGCGACCTGGGAATCGCATTCCAAATCGCCGACGACTTGCTCGACTTCCAAGGCGACGAGGACACGATGGGCAAGTCGCTTGGCACCGATCTGCAAAAACAGCGTCCGACACTGCCTGTGATTCACCTGTTGGAGCGGGCTAGCGGCGGCGAACGAACCAAGGCGCTGGCCGCGTTGCGGGGCGAAGTCGACAATCCGTTGCCAGTGCTTCGCGAACTGTTGGTGCGGCACGGATCGTTCGAGCACACGCTCGCCGTGGCTGCGAACCACGCCCACCGGGCCGTCAACCGACTTAACGGTCTGGCGCCAAGCGTGGCTCGCGATACGCTTAGCGATCTGGCCCAGTTCGTCGTCCAACGCCGTCGCTAAATTCCGCGGCGGGATGATGCAACGGTCGGACGGGAGCGAGTGGAATGCGAGCCATCATGCTGACCGCCGATTTGATGTTTTCCAGCCGGGTGGCCTCGGCGGCCGCAATGCTCGGCGTTCCGCTGGATGTTTGTATGTCCGCAGCGCGTCTTGGCGAGCAACTTGCTCAGACGGGCGATGCGACACGCCTCGTCATCGTGGACTCGACCATGCCGCGCCTCGACTGGTCAGCGCTCGTGGCCACGGTGCGCGACCAAGCGGCTCAGGCCAGCATCGTTGCGTTCGGACCTCATGTCGACGTGGAATCGCTGCGGGCGGCGGCTGCCGCTGGTTGCGACGACGTCCTGACCCGCGGTCAATTTCAACAGTGCTACGCGTCGCTATTGCAAACGAAATGCCTGGCGACCGATTGATTGCGCCGCGCCAAGACGCCGCCTTCGATCGAGTTTGCTGTAACGGCGAGCTGTCCGGCCAAAAACGTTTATGGCCGCGGCTGTAGATCGATGGTAAAGGCCTGGACATCTTCCCGCTCGGTCCAGCCCGCTTGGCGCCAAAAGGCCATGCCATCGTCGTTGGTGCGATAAACTTGCAGTCCACAGCGATTCAAGCCCAATGCCGCGAGCCGTTCCAAGCAACGCTCGACGAGCCGCCGCGCGAGACCGTGGCGTCGGTGTTCGAACGCGACCGCCAAATGGTAAAGATAACCCCGCCGGCCATCGTGACCGGCGAGCACGGCGGCGACCACTTGCCCGCCATACAAGGCGACTTGGCTTAACGACGGGTTCCGGTCAAGGAACATAGCCAGTTCCTCGCGTGTCTCGATCCGCCCCATCCCAGGCACTCGACCCCACAACGCGGCCACCGCGTCGTAGTCGTCGATCCGCATCGCGGCAAACTCGTAGCCAGCCGCGTCCTCAGTCAAGGAAGACGCCCTCTTCCAACCGTTCGGGCACGTACGTTTCCGTCACATAACTGATGTCTTTGCTAATCAACGACTCGACTTCCAGCTTGAAGCCGTTCTTCAGCATCATGTCGATTTCCTTTTGCCAGGCTTTCTTGCTCGCGAACCAGGGGTATTGAGCGATTTGCTTGGCACGCTTGATGTCTTGCTCGTTCAATTTGATTTGCACGCTCGGGGTCAGTTGGCAACGTTCGAAGTCGTTGCTGCGGAGCCCGAGGAATTTGGCGCCGGGGATCGCCATCCGCCGCGATTCATAAGCCAGATTGATCGACCCTTGCTTGATGACGCTGTAAATGTAATAGCCCCAGGGGTCGTTATCGAGCAGGCAATAGATCGGCAGGTTCAGTTCATGGTGCAACCGGTTGAGCAAGCGGCGGACGCCGCGGGGGGGCTGGCCGCTGCCGTGCGTCAGGATGCAGCGATTCTTTTCCCAGAAGCGGTCCTCGTTGAACCGCTGCCAGACCGTGTCCTTTTCCACGTGCAGGATAAAGTCGGCTTCGCATTTCTTGAACTGGATAATGTCCGGTTCGACGATCGACGGAATCCCGTAGCCGCCCGAGCCCATCCGCGAGCAATCGATTTCGTCGCCCTTATCGACGATGGTGATGCGCCCGACCATTTCGCCGCGTTTCTGGGCGTACAAGTGCAGCTCCTCGCGGAGCGCGTCGAGCATCACTTCGACGTCCTCGATGATCGGGTCGCACTCGTCCTGCGTCTCGAACGTCTCCTCGCGAGTGCCTTCGATGGTATGTTTGAGCAGATAGAACATACCGCGGATGCTGGTCGTCTTGCCTTGCTCAATCAACTGTTTGCAGCCCGACGACACCAAGAGCGTTTGCATGTAGCTCTTGGCTTGCGCGAGATTAAAGAGTTCACGGCGGTTGGTGCCGCTGCCCATCTCGATGATTTTGCGCGATTGATTGAACCGCACGTTCGAGAGCGAGCGGCTGGGAACCTCGATGTGCGGCGCCCGGCCGCGTTCGGCATAGTCGAGCACTTCTTGGGCGAGCGACCGGAGCGCGTCGAGCGTCTTGTGATCCTGGACTTTCAATTTGGACGGGTCGGCCGCCGGCTTGGCGGGTTCTTTTTTCTTGGCCATGCGCGGTACTCACTCTCCGACTATCAAGACGTTGTCCCCGAAATCGTCGCCATCCTCGGACAGCCGTTTGCCGCGGTCGTCAAACCGGGCATCGGCCTCCGATGTCTTCCGCTTCGCGACATTCAGCAGCCGCTCGTAAATCGCCTCGCGGCTGGGATTATCCATGTCGCGGATGCGTCCCACCGCCTGCGCGACCTCGCCCAAATATCGCAGGAAGATCGACCGTCGCTCTCCCTCTTGTCGCACGCGATTGCGGCGATTTAAGTACATCGCCAATTTGCGGCCAACCGCCTGCAACCCGAGCCGCAACTCTTTCGTGATCTCGGGGTAGCTCGCCACCGCCTCTTTCGATTCGCTCGTGAACGGCACCCAGACGCTCGCCATGTGGACCATCAACGTCACCGGCCCGGATGGCAGTTGGCCGCGGGACTGCGTCAGCCCGTAAGCCCGCCAGTTGGTCTGAATCACAGACTGGGTGATCGCGCAGGCGGCGGGTTGGAACTGCAACGGCACTCGGTTCGCATACCGCAGCACCTGCATCGACTGGCCTTCACTGAGGTTGACGTTCCGCATGGCGGCGTGCAACCGCTGGATATCGGCCTTGGCGAGCTTCCCGGGACTTTGCCGCGTCGCCATTTTCGACTCTTCCATGATCCGATCCGCCGCTTGGCCGCCAATCCCGTCAAACGTGGTGACCAGGAACTGCCGGAGCGTCCGCGAATCGCTCTCCGAAAGCATTTCGGTCAGCGTTTCCAACGAAACCTTCTGCGCTTGGCTCGCACCGCCATACGCCAACCCGACTTCGATCAGAAACGGATTGCCACGGTACACCGAGGGCGGCCGCGTCGCCGCGCAGTAGAACTCGCCGGGCACCACTTGGTGCAACCCCTTCAGAATCAGTTCCTCGCCGATCGCCACCAGACAGTCGGTCGCTGGCGGACTAATCCGCGTGTTTTGAATCGCTTGGTACAGCGCGTCGGCCTCTTGCCGGCCAATCCGCTTGGGATTCGCCCGCACCGAAATATTAGCCGCCTCGCAGACGCTCTTCGCGACCGCCGACGTCACCCGCGAGAAGGAATCGGTGAGGAACGACGAAATCGATCCCGCCGATGTGTCCTTGAGCATCGTGACGAGCCTGCCAAGCTCGACGCCGTACGGATGCGGCTTGATCTCGGTCGGCTCGGGCGGCAACTTGGTCGTGGCCCGCGTGTACGTGATCTCTTGGCCCTCCGGGTCCCGGTAGTGGATCGTCACATGCGGGTTGGCGATCGCCGTCTGCTCCAGGTACTCGTCAACACTTCCCCGGCCGCGGATGTAGCGTCCTTCCAACTCGATCGTCACCCGAGTGCCGCTTCGCAACTCGTCGCCGACCCGCATCCCCTCCGGCGTCTCCGCCGCCGTCGAGTCGCCCGTTCCAGCCGCCCCTCCGATAACCGCCCCTCCGGTAGCACCGCCACCGCTAACAGCGCTGCCGGTCGAAGGCCCCGCGCCGCTGGCCGCACCGGCGTTGGACGCCTCGGCGCCTTTGGTCCCGCTGCTGGCTGCATTTCCAGTCGCGGCGTCGGCGGTGTGCCCGCCGGCCTGCTCGGGCGAACGGCTGGCGCTGGCGGCATTCACGGGTCGCATGGGAGCCGGATAGTGTCCAACCCAGGCAATGCCGCGTTCGGCGATATACTTCAGGCCCTTCTCACCCGGGTGGATATCCTCGCCTTCGCCCTTGCCGTTGATGATCTCGGGGTGGTTCCGCTTCGTATCGATCTGCAATTCGAAGTAATGCGTCGGCTTGCGCGGGGCCGTCTTGGAGACGATGAGCACCGGTTTGCCGGTGGTCAGCATCCCGTACATGCCGGCGGCACTGATGCCGATGCCCTGCTGCCCGCGACTCATCCGCAACCGGTGGAACTTGGAACCGTAGAGCAACTTGCCGAAAATCAGCGGGATTTGCTTTTTGACGATCCCCGGGCCGTTGTCCTGCACCGCCACCTTAAAACGGTTCGTGCCCGTCGTTTCGATGTGAACCCAAATCTCCGGGATGATCCCCGCTTCCTCGCAGGCGTCCAGCGAATTGTCCACAGCCTCCTTTACCGTCGTAAGCAGCGCTTTACGCGGGTTATCAAAACCAAGCAAATGGCGGTTTTTCGCGAAGAACTCGCTGACCGAAATGTCGCGCTGCTTGGTCGCCATCGCCTCGGCGGTGGTCCGGCGGCGATGCTCAGGAGCGGGCGACGAAGTCCCCTCGATAGAATCCGACGAATCGGCGGCACTCGCTTGCGACAACGGGGTACTCCTTCACCTCAAGACAATCCATTTGCGACCCAAAACGGCCAAGTCGCCAAACTTGCCGGAATTATAGCGGCCGGCCGTCCGCCGTCCCACCCGGCGTCGGCCGCGGAACGCTGGCGTTCCACGGCGATCGTCGGCTCTCCTACGGCGATCGTCGGTTCCGCCGCGTCGCGTTCCCCCCAAAGACGCATCTCCACGCGCGTTCGTTCACGGTACCCACCGACGCACCGTCCCGCGCGTTCGTTCACCGTCCCGAGTGTTCGTTCACCGTCCCGCGCGTTCGTTCATCGTCCCGAGTGGGCGACGTTATTCGCACTGTCGCTTTCATCGGAATGGATTGCCCTGGCCGGAAAAACGGGAGTTTGGGCGCTTTTGGAAAAATGGAAAAAATGACTCCGATCCCTAGGGCCGAGTGAGCCGATAAGGTAGGCGACACCCGATGTTCACGGGGACAGGGCCGTTTTAAGACCTCAAGGGAATCACAGGCGCCGGCTGCGAATGGCTGGCCGGCTGACGAGGAGCGTCATCATGCGTGCAGGGATCGTTCGCGGGAGTTTGTTAGGGTTGCTGGCGTGGGCGGGGCTCATGATCTTGAGCGGCGACGTGGCGATGGCGTTGGACCATGGCCAGGACGCTCAGTGCCGGTTCTACGGCTACGGCAACCCGGATTTGTTCCGTAACTATTACGTGCCGCCGGCCTGTGGCAGCTTAGGCGCTCAGGCCTATGTCAGCCCCGGACCGGTTCCGGCGCATGTCGGGCATACGTACTTCACGTATCAGCCGTTGATGCCGCATGAGTTCCTCTACCCGCATCATCGGACGTATCACCGCACCTACGACGAGGGTCGGGGGCTGACGCGAGCGGGTGTGCATTGGTACAGCCCGCCGGGGAAGAACGCGGCGCACCACATCCACCACATTTTCCGCTTGGCCCGTTAATCATAGGGGGATTTTGATGAATCGTAAGCATCTTTGGGCCGTGTTGTTCGCGGCCTGCGCGGTGGCTTTCGCCAGCGACGACGCCCAGGCGTTCACTCGCCGTCGGGCGGACAAGCACAACCAGATCGTGTCCAGCAAGATGCCGTGGCACAGCGAATACTACCATGTGGCGAAGGGCTACCCGGTGCCGCTGGTGGTGCCGCCGACCGCGCGCAGCAGCACGGAATGGAGTTGGGGTGTAGCTCAGAGCACGGTAATGCCGATCTACCATCAGTTCCGTCCCGGTTATCCGGGTGACGGGGCCTTTGCGGACTCCGATTTGCGTCCGACTCCGCCTTGGCCGAGCCACACTCGGCAGTTCGGCGTAAACTACATTCGAGGACCTTGGTAGGCCGGAAAGCGATCATGCCGGCCCCTTTGAGGCTTGCCGACCCGTGCGTCGCACGGGTTGGCCGAGGTCAAACGCATGATGCCCTACACCCTGCTTTCCATCATCGGTGTGTCGCTGGTGATGCTCGCCGCGTTCGTCAGCACGCGGCCGGCTCGCCCTCGTCGCCCCGAGTCCACCACTTCGCCCCAGCACGTGGCCGAGGTGCGTTGAGTGGCCGTTTCCGGTGCTCGCGAACCGGTTCAACGCCAGTCTTCGGTCAGTGAGGGTTCGCAACCCATTCTTCGAAGAGGCGATCGATTTCGTCGCCTACGGCACTCTGCCATTCCTGCGGCAACTCCAGAGTGTCGCGTCCGTCGCCCGGCATCGCGATCGTCGTCATTGGCGGCGAATCGAGTCATAGACAGCCGCAGGACACCATCGCCTTTATGGTGAATTCCTGGAACGCGAGGTTACCCCTGGGGGTGAGCTGACGTGCGAGGCCCCATCGGGGCGTGGGTGAGCGACAAGTGCCTGGCAGCTTTCCCCTCTTCAAGTGGCTGAAGCTTCCAGCCCCAGCCGCGTCATAGGAAACCATCATGCTCGCAAATCAGTCGTTGTTCGGCGAACAACCCAGGTCACCGGGAACGATCAGTGCCTGGCACCGATTCGCCGATCCAAACCAAACGATCGGTGCCTGGCACCCATTCGCCGATTCGG
>CAIXSC010000515.1 GCA_903921945.1 uncultured Planctomycetaceae bacterium | reverse complement strand
CGCCGCCGCGCAACTGACTCGCGCCATTCTCGTTCGCTCAACGGAGCCGCCAGCGAACCGCTGGAAATCCGCCGCGCCTCTTCCCGAGCGGCTCCGTAGAGCGTCGGGAACTCCGCGGCGCGAACGCGTGGCGCCACGGTCCAACCCGACACCGCCGACACCGCCGACACTGCGGACAGCGTTGACACTGCGGACAGCGCGGACAGAGTGGACAGCACCGCGGCCACAATCCGCCCTACGCGTGTCGGCGATGCTATACGCAGCGCTGTCGTCATCGGTCTTGCCGCCATCGCGAACCTCCACTTCTTACGCAGGAATGCACCGCCGCTCCAACCGCTCTCGCGAGGCTCCCATGATAGCGGCCGATATTTTCAGCGGGGCTAGCGAGCGGGAACCCGGTTTCCCAGCGCGCCGCCGCGAGACACAATGCCTACAGTGTGGCGGCCGATGCGTCCGCCCCGACCGCCTTCCGCGAACCGCGTTATCATCCCTCGGAGCAAGGCTACGATGCCGACTCGATACTCACGCGTTCCTCGCCCATCCCCGTGCCCGCAACCGCGCCGCCGCGTTTTCGTCCTGCCGCTGGGAATCGCGGCCATCGCGGCGCTCTCCTTCTTGCTCGCCTTCTTGCTCGCCAGCGATACCTCGCCGCCGCAAGCACAAGAGACGAAACCAGCGGGCTCGGGGAAAGACGGGGACAAAACGGCGACAGCCTCGCCAGCCGTGGCGAGCGCCGCGACAGCCTCGGTCGCGAAGCTTCCGAAGCGGGTGGTGCTCGAATCGACGCGGGTCGTGGGCACGCCCGAGCCGCCGCCACCCTACCGAGTTCGACCGGCTCTCCCGCAGGTGAAACTCAGCCTGCCGCTCGCCATCGTCCGCCAACCCGACACGGATCGGATGTGGGCGATCCACCAGCCGAAGCCCGGATCGGCGACTCGCATTGTGCGGTTCACGCCGCCATCGCCAGACGCCACCTCCGCCCCCGCCTACGAAACGCTGCTCGAAGGGGACGACACGGCGTACGACCTCGTGTTCCACCCGCGATTCCGGGAAAACGGCTACGTCTACATCGGCAGCAACGGCAGCTTCGGTGTGGAAAAGGGCGAGAAGAAAACGCGAGTCACCCGGTACACGGTCGATCGATCGCCGCCGTACCGGCTCGATCCAAAGTCGGCGACCACGATCATCGATTGGGCCTCGAACGGCCACAACGGCGGCGCCATGGCGTTCGGCAAAGACGGCATGTTTTATGTCACGTCGGGCGATGGCACGTCCGACTCGGATACCAATCTCACCGGCCAGGGCCTCGATCACTTGCTCGCCAAAGTCCTGCGACTCGACCTGGATGGCGCCCCGCCCGGCCAGACTTACCGCGTGCCCGCTGACAATCCGTTTGTGGATCGCACCGGCGCCAGGCCGGAGACCTGGGCCTACGGCCTGCGGAATCCATGGCGAATGACCGTCGATCCGGTGAGCGGCCAGTTGTGGGTCGGCAACAACGGCCAGGATCTGTGGGAACAGATCTATCTCGTGAAAAAGGGGGATAACTACGGCTGGAGCGTCATGGAGGGCAGCCATCCGTTTTACTTGGAACGCAAGGCGGGTCCGACCCCGTTCGTCAAACCGGCCGCCGAACACCATCACTCCGAAGCTCGCTCGCTGACCGGCGGCGTCGTCTATTACGGCCAACGATTCCCGGAACTCCGCGGAGCCTACATTTACGGCGACTACTCAACCGGCAAAATCTGGGCGCTGCGGCACGACGGCGAAAAGCCGGTCTTCCATCGGGAAATCGCCGACACGACGCTCGTCATCACCGGCTTCGGCTTCGACTTGGAGGGCGAGCTGCTGATCTGCGACTACCGCGCCGGCGAAGATGGCGGTTTCCATACCTTGGAGGCCCGCCCGGCCACCACCGAACCGGCCACCCCGTTCCCGCGGAAGCTGAGCGACACCGGGCTTTTCCAGTCGGTCGCGGGCCACGTGCCGCACCCTGGCTTGATCCCGTACAGCGTGAACTCGCCCCTCTGGTCCGACGGCACGCACAAGGAACGCTTCATCGCGCTTGTCGGCGCTGACGCCCGTATCGATGCGTCGCCCGGCCGCGGCTGGAACTTTCCCAACGGCACCGTGCTCGTCAAGTCGTTCGCGCTGGAGACCCGCGCCGGCGATCCGGCCTCCCGCCGCTGGATCGAGACCCGGCTGATGTCGCGCCAAGACAACGAATGGGTCGGGTACTCGTACATGTGGAACGAGGATCAAACCGACGCCGAACTCGTCGGCCCCGCGGGACTCGACCACGATTACACGATCGCCGCTCCTGCCGCCCCCGGCACAGCTGCCGCAGGCACCACGGCCGCCACTGGCACGGCTACCGCAGGCACGGCCGCCACTGGCACGGCCGCCACAGGCACGGCTGCCGCCAACGCGGCCACCACCGCCCTGCAAACGCAGCGGTGGCATTTTCCGAGTCGCGCCGAGTGCATGGTGTGCCACAGCCGGGCGGCGAACTACACGCTGGGCCTCTCCACCGCGCAGATGAATCGAGCGCATGCCTACGGCGACGTCACGATGAACCAGCTCGAGGCGCTCGAAGCCTGGGGCCTGCTGAAGGACAAACTTGCCAAGCCCGCGGCGGATCTGCCGCGATTGACCGATCCTCGCGATGCGACAGCCAGCCTGGAACTGCGAGCCCGTTCGTACTTGCATGCCAACTGCGCGTTTTGCCACGTCGAGGCGGGCGGCGGGAACGCTCAATTCCAGATCGAACACCATGTGGCCGCCGACCAACTGAAACTGTTGGACGAGCGTCCCGTGCATCACACATTCGGCATCGCCGACGCGCGGCTCGTCGCCCCGGGCGCCCCCGAGCGTTCGGTGTTGTTCCGGCGAATCTCGCAGCGCGGAACTGGCCAGATGCCGCCGCTTTCCTCGAACTTGGTCGACCCGCACGCCGTCCAGTTGCTCCGCGACTGGATCGCCAGCATGAGGAAGCCAGCACCATGATGGACCAAGGTCGTGAATCCGCCGCCTTTCGAGCGTCAGTGGCGGCGGCGCGGAATGCTCCGCCCGCCGGCTTGGCATCCTCATGGAGCCTGATGGAACGAGAGACGGGCGTCAAACTGGTGGCCGATCTGGAACTTGCCATTCGATTTTGGCCGCGGTTTCGCGGCTGGATGTGCCGCCGTCCTGCGCCGTCTTCGAACGCGTTGTTGCTGGCCCCATGCCATTCCGTCCATACGCTCTGGATGCGGTTCCCCATCGACCTCGTCTTCGTGGACGAACACGGCCGGGTGGTGGACATCGTCCACCGCTTGCCGCCCTGGCGAACCTATCGTGGCCCAAAGACCGCGTACGCCGCGATCGAAGCGGTCGCCGACGGTCCCCTAGCCGGTATCCGGGCCACCGCGAGCCTCGCCCTGATTGCCACGAATACTTGATTGGAGACACCCATGAAATGGCCCCGCGTGCCACGGCGGACCTTCCTTCGTATGGGCGGAGTTGTCCTGGCGTTGCCCATGCTCGAGGCAATGGCGCCGCTCGGCCGTGCCAACCAGTCCCAGCGACCGGTCAAGCGGTTTGTCTGCCTAACCAACAATTACGGCGTCTATCCGCAGGCGTTTTTTCCCGATCCGCGTCACACGGGCGCTGGCTATACCATGCCAGAAACCTTGGCGCCGCTCGAACCACATCGGAGCAACATCACGCTGTTTTCCCATTTGGACCACGGCAACACGGGCGGCCACCAAGGCGTGCCGGTGTTGTTAAGCGGCGTTCGCCCCGTGAACGCTGCCGCCTACCCCGAGGGAAACATCAGCGTCGATCAGAAAATCGCCGAATGGGTTGGGGCCGAGGTGCGTTTTCCCGCACTGACGCTGCACGTGAACGAAGCGAATCTTGTCAGTTTCACCCGGACCGGCGTCCAGGTGCCGTCGATCGACCTGCGACAGCTCTACCGAGCCTTGTTCATCGACGAACCGACGGCGAAAAAAGCCACCGCGAAACAGCACATGCAGCGGCATCGCAGCATCCTGGATGTGGTCCGGGAAGAGGCCGATTCGCTGAGCAAGCGGCTCGGGAAACAGGATCAACGCAAATTCGCCGAGTATCTCGACTCGGTCCGTTCGCTGGAAAAGAAGATCGGCCTGCAACAACCATGGGTCGACAAACCGAAACCGTCGCCTCGCGGCGCCGAGCCGGCTGCGGGGCGCGGAACCGTGGCCGATATGGAGGCGATGATCGAACTGATCGCGCTCGCGATCCAAACCGATTCGACGCGGGCCGTCACGCTCGCGGCGGGTTTCGCCAACGGCGACTTTGGACTCGGCGGCAGCTACCACGGCTTTTCCCATCACGGCCAGCGGGAAAAGGAGGTCGCCGCGCTCAAATTGATTGAACGCGGCCAGATCGCCCGGATGGCGCGCCTGATCGAATTGCTCAAGGCCCAAGCGGATCCGCTGAGCGGCGGCACGCTGCTCGACCACACCGCCATTCTGTTTGGCTGCGGCATGGCGACCGGCGAGCATTCCACGCGCAATCTGCCGCTCATCCTCGCGGGCGGCGGCTTCCGCCATGGCGAACATCAAGTTTTCCCGGACGACCCGAGCAGACGCGTGCCCGCTGCCAATCTGCTGCTCTCCATCCTCCGCAACCACGGACTGGAACTCGACCGCTTCGGCACGAGCACCGGCACCTTGACCGGTTTGGAGACGAAGGCATGAACCGGCCTTGGGGTGAAAGACTCGCGCGCGACCGACGCGCGGTATTCGATGCCGTGAAGGCGATCCTGCCGCTCGTCCGGTCTGGTGGATCCAAGCTGCGACGACCATGCGAGTGGCTCGCTCGTTTCGGGTCGCTCGAGCCACTTTGGCCGCTCGTGCTGTTCGCATCGCTCGGAGCGTTCCTGCTGCCGCATGCGCACCCACTGCCGTATTCGCAACTGCTAACGCATTCGCAAGTGTTGCCGCATACGTTCGGCACGCCGCAAGTTGCCGCCGCGGCTCCCGATACGCCGGCGAAGTCGCTCGAGCAACTGCGGCCGTTTCTGCGCCGTCACTGCCAGGAATGCCACGGGCCGATGCGGCAGGCGAACGATTTGCGTTTCGACAATCTCGGCCTCGATCTCTCGCATCCTGATACGCTGGCCGCTTGGCAGGGAATCGTCGATCAATTGAACTCCGGCGCCATGCCGCCCCGAGGCAAGCAGCGGCCGGAGCCAGTGGAACTTGCCGCCGCGATTCGCCTGTTGACCGCTGAACTGAAGGCGGCGTACGCGCGACTGGAATCCACCGGGGGCCGAACGGTGATGCGGCGTCTCAATCGGCTGGAGCTGCGCAATACACTCCGCGACCTTCTCTATCTGGAAGGCGCCGCCGATTTCCGGCCGGACGTCATGGTGAAACTTGAGGATCGCAATGGCGACGGCGTCGCACGCTGGACAAGCGACGATCCGACTCGCGAGTTTCCCGCGGACGAATTGGACGATGGATTCGACACCATCGGCCATCGGCTGGTGATGTCCGACTTTCTGCTTCGCAAAGCGTTGAACGCCGCCGAGTACAGCCTGGATCTCGCCACCCACCGCGGACCGCGTCCCAATCTCGAGCCGCGGACATTCACCAGTCCCATTCGCACCGATGGCCCGCATGGCGATCTGCAACAGTTCGCGCGGGAGTTCCTCCCCGAGTGCGATTGCCTGTTCCAGCGGTACCGCGAACCGGGCGCCGCGACCGGCGGGCTCGGACGCATCGCCCCCAGCGCCATCGCGCAAACCGGAGTCGCCATCCGCGGCCGATACCGAATCACCGTCGAGGCGTCCGCGCATCATCAACGCCATCCGTGGCAGGCTCTGATCAAGAGCCGCCCCGACGAGTCCATGTTGCTTGGATTGCACATGATCGATTCGCGTCTGGGGGCGCTCAGTGACGACAACCCGAAATCGATCAAGTTGACGGAATGGGAGGTTCCCGCCGACGGCCAGCGTCGCGAGTTCGCCTTCGAAACGTCCATCGACGCCCGCTGGCTACCGTGGCTCGGCTGGGAAAACGCTCCCTATGATCGTGGACTTACGCCATCGAAGCTCGTGCAGGCCTTTCTACCGGACGCCTTCCAGCCACTGCCGCGGAACGCGCCCGAGGAGGTTCGTCGCCAATACGAACCGGAAATGGCGCGAAAGCTGTTCGCGGCCGGCTACGCGGGACCGCATCTGCGGGTGTACCGACTAACGATCGAACCTGTGGAGCCCGCTTGGCCGCCGCGCAGCCATACCGCGTTGTATGGGACGACCGGCGCCGAGCCGATCGCCGACTTGATTCGCGCCTTCGCGCGGCGGGCGTTTCGCCGCGATCTGTCGGCCGACGAAGTGGCTCGCTACGTCTCGCTGGTCGAATCCCAATTCCCGACCGGGGATGGCAAGCCGACGGAGGAAACGCGGGCCGAAGCCCTGCGAGTGGGCTACGCGGCGATCCTGGCATCGCCACGGTTCTACTACCTGAATGAAAACGAAGGCCCGCTCGATGGCTTCGCGCTCGCGTCGCGGCTCAGTTATTTCCTCTGGTCGTCGCTGCCGGACGAGGAACTGCTGTCGTTGGCGGCAGCCGGCACGTTGACGGATGCGACCGTTTTGCGACGGCAGGTCGACCGCTTGCTGGACGATCCCCGCTCGGCCTCGTTCACTCGCCGCTTCACCTCGCGTTGGTTGCGGCTGTACAAACTGGGCACGATGCCGCCACCCGGAGGTTTCTACTATCACCGGCAAATGGAAGGCGAGATGCTGAAGCAGACCGACGCCTTCTTTGCGCACCTTGTGCGGACCAACGGGCCAATTCGCGAGATCGTCGATTCCGACTACACGTTCTTGAACGAACGCGTGGCCCAGTGGATTTACCAACGCGATGATGTCTGGGGGGACGGATTCCGCAAAGTCGCGGCTCGCGCACCCCATGGCGGCGGCCTGCTGACGATGCCGGCGATCATGACGGCCACCGCCAACGGCGTCGACACCTCGCCGGTCGTCCGCGGAGTGTGGCTTTTGGAGGCGATACTGGGCACACCGCCCGCCCCGCCCCCTCCCGACGTCGAGCCGCTCTCGCCAGACTTGCGCGGGGCCAAGACCATTCGCGACCAGTTGGCGGCTCATCGATCGCAGGAGGCGTGCGCGGCATGTCATCGCCGCATCGATCCGTTCGGCTTTCCCTTCGAGAACTTCGATGAACTCGGACTGTGGCGGACGCGATATCGCGATGGCCGCGGGCCATTGGCGATCGATCCATCGGCCGAATTGCCGGATGGCTCGAAGGTCGATGATATCGCGGGCTTGAAGCGGGCGTTGATCGCCCGCGAATCGCAGATCGTTCGCCACCTGGCGGAATGCCTGCTCGCCTACAGCAGCGGCCGCCGGTTGGAACTGTCGGACCGCGCCGAAATCGATCGCGTGGTGGACGATGTCGCGGCCAGTGGCAATCGGCTGCGCGATCTTATTCGGCGGGTTGCGTCGAGCCGCGTGTTTCGGGAAAAGTGAACCGCGAGCGCGGCTTGCTCCGGAGCCCGCCGCTACCACACCTCAAAACCGCCGCAACATCGCAGGAACTCGACCCATTCCTTCAAGTGTTCGTCTTGAACTCGATACGGCGAAAGGGTTTCGATCGCCGGATTGCGTGCGATATCGTCGGGCGTGACAAACCGCCCTTCGCGAGTGACCCGCAATCCCAGGTCCAGCCCATGGCCCTCGATATGGGATTCCATCCAGCGATCAAAACGACTCGCCATCTCCATGCAGGTGGCGGCGTCCCGCGGTCCGGCCCCCATGTTGTAACCGAGCTTCACCAGCAGCGATTCTTCCAGCAAATCGCCACAGAGCTCGATGATCAGTTTGTGGATCGGCCGCCACGACCAGATGTTCGCCCGGAAGTACTCGCCTGCCGGCGCCGATGGCTTGCAACCAATGACGTCCATTCCCATAACGACAACTCCTTGTTCAGGGGGAACCGGCGAGTCGCGGGCCGCTTGGCCCGACCGCTATACTCGCCTCCTATTGCCAATCGCGAACGGCGCGCGAAAACGGCGCCTTTCGCCAGATTTCTTTGGAAATATTTTTTTTGGCCACCACCGTCCGCCAGGAGCCGCCTCGCATGCCCCGCTTTGCCAGCGCCGCCGGCCAGCGTCTCGAAGTCGCGAGCGTTACGCCGCCTGATGCCCGCCGCACGCCGCATCGGTTCGCGCCCGCCATCCGTTTGGCCGCCTTGCTCGGTCTCGCCCTGAACCTCTGCGGCGGTCCCACCGCCGCGAACGCGCAAACCGCCCGCTACGAACTCGGACGCCGCGTCCGTTCCATGGAAGAGGCCTGGGAAACGAATCGTGATCCGGAGATCCGCCGCGCCGCGCTCCCCCCCGTCAAACGCGCCGTCGAGAACTTCTTCGCGTTGCGGTTACCCGCCGCCGCCCGCGAACTCGACGAAGCCCGCCTCGTGCTCGAAGGCCACAGCAAGGGCGTTAACGGCGAACGTGGTGTCAACGGCGAACGTGGTGTCAACGGCGAACGTGGCGTGAACGGCGAACGGGAAGTGATGGGCGAACGTGGTTTGAAGGGCGAACGTGCGGGAAACAGAACTCGCAGCAATCCAGAACGGCCCACCGATCGGCCGGCGGATCAACCGCCCGCGACGGCCGTTCCGAGTCCCGCCCCGGATCGCGCTCCCGATCGCGCTCCCAACCGCGTTCCGGTT
>CAIXSC010000514.1 GCA_903921945.1 uncultured Planctomycetaceae bacterium | reverse complement strand
CAACCCGTGCCGACTGTTACGCGCCGACGTCGCCGCCGTCTCGGTTTCCACATACGAACCCGATCCGTGATCCAATCCAACCATTGCTCCGCCCTCCCCCTCGATGTTTCGCCCTGTCGCATCGCCGCGTCCCCGCGGCCCGACCTGCTCGCCGCCGCGTGGTTCGGTCCCCGCGACTCTGGCGCCAGCTAAGTCCAAGCCTCCCAAGAGAAGCGGGCCGCCGTCCGTTGTCAAGTTCCGCCGCCGTCACCGGCTCGCGCCCTGGGGCTTTCCACAAAAAGGGCTAGCGACCAGCCGCCTATCGCCGCAGCAGGCCCCGAAGTCCAAATCCGGCGACGAGACCGATGACCAGCATCCCCGCAAACGGATACGGCGAGTACAGTTCCTCCAAGCCGTGCCGCAGGTTGGTGCCCATTACGGCCGCCAAGGTGGCGATCGGGAAGAAGAACGCCACCAGCGAATTCAGTCGATGGGCGGAAATCGCCATCCGATGCGACTCGGCCGCTTGCTGCTCCGCGCGCCGCGCGATCATGAACTCCAGTCCATTGCGGGAGTCGTCGAGCAGCAGTTCGACGTTGCGGTCCAGGTCGTAGGCGCGGTCGCGCGCGTTGAGCAGATCGCGATCGTCCGGAACCTCCTTGCGCCCCTCCTGCAACACGGCGTACAGGTTATGCACCGTTCGCTTCACGGGCGTCAGCGCTTCGATCACGCTACTCAGCGCGACCGATGTGTCGGCCTTCTCCTCCAGCGAGTCCAGTTTTTCGAGCAGTTCCTGGAATTCGGCCAGATGCTTGAACAGGGCGAGCGGTCCCGCGCCCAGGTCGGTCGAATGCCATTCGCCGCTCGGCTGGCGCCAGAAAAAACGGCCGCGACGGCTCGTTTCGTCATTCCGTGGCGGCTTGTGCAGCACCAACAACAAATGGCCTTCGTGGGCCATCAGGCGTTGACGGCCGACAGCGTCACCCAACCGCTCGCGGAACTCGTCCGGCACTTGCCAACTCAACGGTAACAGGTTCGCGGGAGCCATCGGCGAAATCCCCATCGCTGGAAAAACAGTTCGAACCTCGCGTTACATCGGCCGGCGCCAGGTTTCCAATTCGGGCTCGAAAGGAAACAGCGGCCGACGACGATGCGAATACGACAACGCGGCCATGTCGGCCGTGGTGACGCCCGGGGTGTTCACGCGAATCAATGCGCGACAGATCGGCGCATACGCCGCGACCGGCGCGATCACGCCCTTGGCGACCAACACTTGGAACTTCTCCGGATCCAAACCGCAGCTCGTGATTTGTCCCAGGCTGAACGGCGGCATGCGCAACGACGTCAAGATCGCCGTCAGCCCGCGATCGGTGCGGACCACCGCCGTCGGTCCCTGATCGCAGTCGGTGAATCCGCCATGCCGAGCCTGCGTCTCGCGGAATTTTCCGTCGTGCAAACTGACGACCGTGAAGTCGGTTTCCAGCGGTTCGCCATGCCGTTCGTCGGTGTGGCCGCCCGCCGCCAAGCGCACCCGAGCCCCAGGCCCGGCCGCCGCCGCTACTTTCACCGCGGCGGGATCATACAGGCACACCAGTGCGCGGCCCTCGCCCCGCCTGTCCAGCGCCTGCGCCAAGAAAGTGCTGTCGGCTGGCGAACCGCCGCCCACATTGTCGCCCATGTCCAGCAGACACACCGGCCCCGGCTCGCGGTACGCCCGCTCCACCGCGTCGTCGATCGAAACCAGCCGCGCGACGAAATCGGACCGATGCCGCCACAGCCATTCGGCAAGTTCGTCCGCGAGCCGCTGGGCGAGCGCTCGGTCGCCGTCGGCCACGACCAGCACCGCCGACCCCATCTCGGCGACGTCCGCGTAGGGAAAGCCGAGCAGGATGCTGTTGGATAAAACTCCGGGCTCCGCCAGTTGCCGGTCCGCCTGCTCGTACAGCCGCCGGCAATGCGGTTCCGTCGTCAATTGGCGTTCGATGTTGATCGCGATACGGGGAAACGCCGCCGCTTGCACCGGGCGAATCTCGCCGCGCAACGTGCGCACCATCAGCCGCGCCGCCTCCAACCCCCGATCACGCTGGTCCAGATGCGGGTTGGAACGATAGGCCACCAACGCGTCGCACGCCGCCACCATGCGGGGCGACAAATTCGCATGCGCGTCCAACGTGCCGATCACCTGCATCGACGGTCCCACTTGCGTTCGGACACGTTCGAGCCACAAACCGTCCGCATCCGCGTCCAATTCGCTGACCGTAGCGCCGTGCGGCGCGACCAGGAGGCCGTCCAGCCGCCCCGCCGACGCGATCCGCTCCTGAACCAGTTCGAGCAGCCGGGCGTACGTTTCGCGCGTGATCGGACCGTAGGGAAGCGCTCGAGCGAACAGCAACGGCACCGCTTCGATCCCGGCTTCGTCCAGGCCGGCGAAGAACCCGCCGACTTCATGCGGAGCGCTTTCCAGCCGGCGCCGCATCTCCGCTCCGGTCCACAACGCATGGTCGGCGAAATGCGCCCAGGTCGTCGGTTCGCGGATAAACGTGTTGGACTCGTGCAGCAACGATACCAAACCTACTCGCATCGCTCGCTCCTACCGTTTCGCGCTTTCCATCCGCCTGTCGCTGCCAGATTCCCCGCCGCGATCCCTAGCATAATGGCTGGTCGAACCGGTCGCGATTCGACTGCAAGCGCGAATCTCGCGCAAGCGGCGAAGGCGATGAGGGCCAGGAATAGGACCTATACGACCCATAGGACCTATGCGACCTATATGACCCATAGGACCCACACGCCGAATAGGACCCACACGCCGAATAGGACCCATGCGCCGAGGACCCCGAGAGTGAACTTGCGATCCCTTTCACGACACCCGGGAGACGTCTTGGCGTTCTCGCGAGGGGGACGGGGCGGGGTGGCTGGCCTTGTCCCCGCGTCTTGGGCGTCTATAATTTTCGCAGGCTGAGCTGTGAAAAAAATCACGAACTCGGCGGCTGGCGTCGATTTGGCCTTCACCGAGTTGCCGCCGACCTGCGATCGCGGTTAGAACCCGGTTCAACATCCACCCATCGTCGAGCATTTAGGAGATTGCGTCCCATGGCGAAGCAAGGACCTCGCAAAAAGCTCCCGAAGGAAGTGGCGATTATCAACGCGGACAACTGCACCGGCTGCGAGTCATGCCGCGAGGTCTGTCCCGTCGACTGCATCAACTTCAACTACACCGGCCACGGCGTGAAGGGCAACCAAGCTTGGTGCGAGATCGACATTGAGCGCTGTGTGGGCTGCGAAGTGTGCGTTCACATTCCGGGAAAGAAGTCGAATCCGTACGAGCTGTTGGTTTGCCCGTGGGACGCGATCGAGATGGTGCCGCTGGAAATGGCGGCGACGGTCATGGCCCAGGTGGGCGGTCCACCCGAATACATCCAAGAGCACTGGGATCGACTGGTCGGGACGGCCCAGCACTTGGCCGAATTGAAGGCGTCGGGCGGCTAGGTTCGCGTTGGCCGCTTTACGGTCGATGGAAAGCCATTCATGAGCGGCGATTCCACCGGCCAGGACCGATGCCCGACCGAGCCGGGTTCTGAGTTTCCCTCGGCCCCGGCGACACCTGTCCCGCGTTTGGTGACGAAGCGTCTCGTCGCCTTGTTGGCAATCGTCGCGATCGGTGGCGCGGCTTGGTGGCTCGGGCCGCAGATGTCGCTCGCCAGGTGGGCTGAGCGGGAACAAGCATTCCGCCTTCTATTTGAGGCTTCTCCGCTGGCGATGGTTGTGGTGGCCGCGGTGGTTTACGTGGCGATCACCGGTGCGTCGCTTCCTGGTGCCGCTCCCCTCACGCTAGTCTACGGATGGTTGTTTGGATTTTGGATCGCGTTGCCGCTGGTGAGTTGTTCGTCGACGGCTGGGGCCACGCTGGCGATGTTGGCCAGTCGGTGGCTGTTCCACGACGCGGTCGAGCGGCGGTTTGCGGGCCGGTTGGCTGGGTTTCGAGCCGCGGTTGCCCGGGAGGGGCCTTTCTACTTATTCACGTTGCGGCTGATTCCAGCCGTGCCGTTTTTCGCGGTGAATGCGTTAATGGGGCTGGTGCCGATTCGAGCACGCACGTTTTGGTGGGTGAGCCAACTCGGCATGGCCCCGGGGACGGCGTTGTATGTGTATGCGGGATCGAGCGTTCCGAGTTTGCGGAGGTTGGCGGACGAAGGGCTGGCGGCGGTCTTCGCTCCGGGGCAGTTGGCACGGCTCACCGTCGCTCTGGTGTTGCTAGGGTTGTTCCCTTGGCTGGCCCGGGCTGGGGTAACAAGATTCGCCAAGCGGCGGTCCGCGGCAGGAACGCCGCCTGTCTAGGTGTCGTTCCCGCCGATGCGCTGCGGTATGCTAATGCGGGAAAGCAGCGACCGGTCGCGAAGATCATGACCGGGGCCACTCGGCCATTCGTGAAGACGGCTTTCTAGGGCTTTCAGGAGGCAAGGGAAGCGGATGTCCAGCAACGCGCTGCAACAGATCGTTTGTTGCATGGGGCAACCGGTCGCCGGCAATCCCACGCAATTCATGATGGAACGAGCGTTCGCGGCCGCGAAGCTCGATTGGCGTTACCTCACGCTCGAAGTGCCGCCGGAAAAGCTGGCCGATGCGGTTCGCGGCATGCGGGCGATGGGCTTCCAAGGCGGAAACTTCACGATTCCCCACAAAGTGGCCGTATTGCCGCTGCTGGACGGCTTGAGTCCCGCGGCCGAGTTGATGGGCGCGGTGAACTGTGTTCATCGCGACGGCGACCGATTGCTGGGGGCGAACACAGACGGCCAGGGCTTTTTGGAATCGCTGCGGACGCTGATCGATCCAGTGGACAAGCGGATCGTGATCCTCGGGGCAGGCGGGGCGGCGCGGGCGATCGCGGTCGAGGTCGCACTGACGAAGCCCGCCGAACTCTCGATCGTCAACCGCTCGCCGGGCCGCGGACAAGAGCTGGCGAATCTGTTATCTGAACGAACGCAAGTGGCCGTGCATTACGTGCCGTGGGAAGGCGACTACGCCATCCCCGAAACGGCCGATGTGTTGATTAACGCCACGTCCATTGGCCTGGGAGACGCGAACGCGCGGGTGCCGATCGATCCCCGCACTTTGCGCTCCACCTTGGTCGTCGCGGATGTGATCTTCAATCCGCCACGCACTCGCTTGATCCGCGACGCAGCCGAGGCGGGTTGTCCAACGATCGACGGCCTGGGCATGCTCGTGAATCAAGCGGTGATCGGTTTCAAGATCTGGACCGGCGTCGCCCCGGACCCCGACGTGATGCGCGAGGCGCTCGAGGAGTATCTCGAGATCTAACCCCGCGAGAATCTGCCAGGCTGTCCAGCCGTGACGAACTTACTGCATTGACTCAGTGCCAACGGCCAGTCACGTCACGACACACGGAGCGAGTGCCGGGGCCGCTGGCTACGAAGCGGGCGGCGACTGACGCGCGAGGGTCCAGCGGATCACGGCGGGAAAGAAGCGGCTGGCCCAAACCAAGCAGCGGCCGCCCCAGGAGGGCACGACTTCCCGGCGACCACGACGAATCGCGCGTACGATGTCGCGTGCGACGCGGTCGGGTGATGAAGGCGGAAACCAGCGCGAGCCGCCCGCAGGTCTCGCCAGCCCCTCGCCAAGCTCCACGCGTTCGAAGAATTCGCTCGCCGTGGTGCTTGGACTGGCGAGCAACAGTTCGATTCCTTCGCGCGCCCATTCCGCCCGCACCGCGTCGTTCCAGCCCCGCAGAGCGAACTTGGCAGCGCAGTATTCGCTCTTCCACGGCACCGCGCAGTGTCCCAGCACGGAGCCGACGTTGACCACCAGCGGCCGGCGGTGCTCGGTCGCCGCCGCTCGCAGTGCCGGCAAACAGGCCCGCGTCAGTTCCACCGGGGCGAAAAAATCCAGTTCGAACAGGCGTCGCAGTCGGTCCGGTGAGGACTCGGCGAACGGCCCGAACGCGCCGCTTCCCGCGTTGTTGACCAGCAGATCCAATGCCGACCAGCGGGTTGCCGACTCGGCGGCAAGCCGTCGTCGAGTTTGTTCGTCGGTGATATCGCCGACGACGGCGAAGGCCTCGCCACCCGCCGCGACGATGTTGGCGACCAACGCCCGCAGTCGTTCTTCGCGGCGTGCGGAGACGATCAGCCGGGCTCCTTGCGCCGCCAGTTGACGGGCGATGGCCAGTCCGATGCCGCTCGACGCGCCCGTGATCAAGCAGCGTAAACCTTGAATGGAGCGGCCTGCCATCCCGAACGCCCGCCTAAGTCCAGAAGCTCTCGATCCGCAGCCTCAGCCTCCACCCCTGCTTCAGCCTCAGCCGCAATCTCAGCCT
>CAIXSC010000513.1 GCA_903921945.1 uncultured Planctomycetaceae bacterium | reverse complement strand
CGCTCATTTCCCTCGACGCCGTCCGCGCTGGCGATCCGTTGCAACGACGGCAGGTAAGGCACGCGCGACATGGCGACCAGATTGCCTGTCGCCGAATAGTTGCCGAACGTCAGAAAGGCGAGCGGACATGCGGACCCGCGACAGGCGGCCACAAGGGCGGCGAACGTCGGATACGCCAAGCTGTCCAGCTTTCCCGTCGCCATGTACCGCGCGCCGGGCGAATGGTTGTTGACCGAATAATCGAGTCCGTTGAATGTCAGCAGTTGCTCGCCGAATTCCTTGTAGAAATCCTCGTTGCACATCCCACCGTCGGCATGTTGCCGGTTGGGAGCGAACGTGTGAGCTCGATGCGTCACGATATCCCCAGCCTTGTAGAGCCGATTGATCTCGTTGACGCCTTTCGGATCCATGAGATACGTCGTGTCCCATCCGCCCGAAGCGTTGAAGACGACGTAGTAGGGGCCGCCGTAGCCCTCCGAGTCGGCGGATTCCGTGGGGGCCGCCGCGCGGCCATTCGACTCGTCGGCGAACACCGGCAACGCGAGTCCCAAGCCGGCCGAGCCGAGCAGTTTTAAGAAATCACGGCGCATCGAAACACACTCGCCTTAGCCGGGCTCGCCGGTCTTTCATTCGTAAAGGAACTCTGGCCGTCGCAAGAGGTACGTCACCACGGCTCGCCACGCGCGGATCGTGTAATGCGGATCGTCCGCCGTCGCTCCCGGCTGGTCGCGATTCGCTCGGCAATAGTAACTTTCGCGCTTCTCCAGGCTGGGCGTCTTCGCCGCTTCCTGGACAAGGTCTGTGAACAGTCCCACCGTACGGTCGATGTCGGGCGAATTGGGCGAATCAAGCGATTCGTACCGTCCGAGGATGCGTTCGTGGAGGTACACGGCCGTCTTGCGAATCGCTTCGTCCGCTTCGGCCGACGCGCCTGGCAGCACGCTCGGTTCGATGTAGGGGAAGAGCAGGCGAGCGGTCGCCGGCCGCGTGAAATCGCGGTTCGTGTTCCGACAGGCGACGTCATTGGACAGCGTCCGCTGGATGGCTCCCATCGCGCCGCTGGGATCGATCGCCCGGTCGGTGACTTCCTTGGAATCGATGCCGCCGTAGAGCGTCGCCATTTGGTCGTGGAGGCGTCCCCACTTTTCGCCAAAAACGGCTCCGATCTTGCGCTCCAACTGCTCGGGGGAAAGGAGCCGCATGAGGCCGACGTCGTCCAGTTCCACGCGTCGGCAGGGATCGGTCTGCGCTGTCTCAAGTCCGTCGGCTCGGTAGAAGTCCGAGGCGATCCAGTCTTGGAACACGGTTTTCAGGTTGAAGCCTTCGCGAGCGAAGCGGGCCGCGACGGTTTCGGTTTGCCGCCGCAGTTCCGCGTAGGCCCGCTGCCGCGCGGGAAAGAGCGGATCGTCGAGTTCCTTCGGAGGCGGCAATACTTTGCGTCCGGTGAGGATGTAGTAGACATGTTCGGTCATCGCCACGGCGAACCGTGGATCGCGCGCCGTGCGTTCGCCGAGCCATTGCAGGGAGCGCCAGCGTTCCGCCGCCGGCAGTTCCTCGCCTTCGAACCCGGCCGCGAACATGTCGGTGAACCAACCGCCTTTGCGGCGTCCATAGACGCCTTGATCGGCGAATCGCCAGTAGTCCTGGAAGGCGCCGGCGACTGGGTCGAGCGTCCGGTGGCACACAACGCACTCGGCCGCCTCCATGGTCGGAACTTTGTACTTTTGACTCACCGCCGCCGCGTCGGAAACGCGAGCCGCCAGTTCCAGCACGTCGACCCCCAGGAAGTGCTGGTAATACATGCGGGCCCGCAGGCGATTGCGGTTCGTCTCGGTGGTCGGATACCGCGTCAGGTATTGGAAGGTGCTCAGCAGGCCCGCGTGCGGGTAGAAGCCGGTCGCCGATTCCTGATCTTCGCCGCGACTGCGACCGGAGAGCGCCTTGAGCTTGACGGGGACGTACTCGAAGGGATCCTCGGGGTTCTTGAATTGATCCTTCAGTTGTTCGAACACGCCGTAACCGCGGGCCGAGTAGGGCGACACCATGATGTAGTCGGCGGTCACAATCTCGGTGAACGGCCGATCGTTTCGCACGATGTGCTCGATCAGCTTGAGCGGTTCGCCCAGCAGCGCTCGGCGGTACTCGGCCGCCATCTTCCACTCGGTCCGCTGCCGCTCATTCTTATCCGCGATATGGCTGAGATCGTAGCGTTGGTACCAATGGCGGGTCTTCTCGAAGTGCTCGTAAGACAAGCAGGTTTGGTCGGCGTTGCCGTCGACGCCGAGCGTCAGGAAGATGTCGTTGAAGCCTTCCCGAAGCCGCTCGAAGAATGCGTCCTCGCGCATCATGCCGTCGAGCAGACCCGGGAGTGCCGAGCGGCCGTCGCGCGTGATCGCGGCGAGCTCGGCGTCGGTGGGCAGCCGGCCGCAGAGCGACAGTGTCGCGCGTCGTAACAGCCGGCGATCGTCGAGCATCGCGACCTTGTCGAAAAACGGCGGCAATTGGGGATCGGTGTCCGCCCCGGCTGATGTGCCTACTGCCGTGCCTGCTGCCGTGCCTGCTGCCGTGCCTGCTGCCGTGCCTGTCGCCGTGCCTGCTGCCGTGCCTGTCGCGCGACGCATTGGCGGATCTTGAACCCGTCGCACAAAGTCGGCGAGCACTCGGTAACCCGGTCCATCCGCCTCCAAGACTTGCTCGCCACCGTGGTCGAGTTGGCCGATTACTTTGAGCAGCATTCGGGAAACCGGCCGGCCGTCAACCATTTCCTGGATGCGCGCCATCCGCGTGAAGGCGGCTTGATTGGCTAACAATACGGCGATGCGTTGGGACGGTTCGCTCTTCGCGGGATCGACGAGCACGAAGGCGCTCGACGCAGCATCGCCTCCCTGGCGATGGCATGCCAAGCAGGAGGCGGCTCCCACTTTTGTCCAGACTTCGCGCTCGAAGTTGCTGACGCCCGCCGTGCAGGCTTGAGGCGTGGGCGCGGCCGCGGGGCCGTCCGCGCCATGTCCAACGTTTGTTCCCGCGATGATTCCTAGCGCGGCGCCAATGACAAGGAACAAGTTGGCGTGCCATCGACTCATGAATCGCATCAGCTCGGGTCCCTTGCCACTTTCATGGATCCGCCACGCCTTCTCGGAGAGAGACTCATTCTACGACGCGACGGCCGGTTCGCAACGCGAGCAGCCGTTGATCGCGGGGCGAGCGAGTGGCGAGCGAGCGAGCGAGGCGCGCAAGAAGTGAGCGCATCGCGGTCTACAGGTGTCGATTTGCTCGAAGGCAGCGAACGCCACGTTTCGACATCAATACGTTGAAAACGTGGCGTTCGAGATCGGCCCACAGGCGGGGAGCGAAATGCGAGACGGGACCGATCTATGAATCGGACGGCGCGAGGGCCAGTTCCTTCATCGCTTCCAACACCGCGCAAAAGTCCGCGCACGCGAAGTCGCGCCAGCCATCGGCCTTGTGCCTGAGAAGGACGAGTTTCAGACGCTCGACCGCATCCGCGAGGTCGTCGGGCAGCGGCGGCAGGTTGGCGAACGGACGCACGGGTTGGTCGAGCGACCGCTTGGCGTTCGCGACCAGCGAATCATCGGCGAGCGCCTCGCTGGAGCCATCCGCTCCACCAAACTCGCTGGAGTCGAACGGCGCGGCTCCGCCTGTAGCTCCGCTCGGTTCGTCGCCGAAGTCGGGGCCTTCGTGCCGCGGGCCGGCGGGAATTTCGGTCGTCTTGCCGCGGACCGGTTCGTCGCGATCATCGACCGCTGGCATATCCTCGTTCAGTTCGCTGCTGACGATTTCCTCGTCGCGCGGTCGGTCGGTTTCGGGGCCGCCGAGCGCTTCCCAGCGTTGTCGCCGCATGTGGGAAACGGACCAGCGGCTCCGCGTGGCGCCCTCGAGCCACATTTCCGCGTCTTCCCATTCGATGGCGGCGAAGAAGTGGCTCCAAAACAGCGTCGGGAACTGCTCGCGGCGTTCGCCGAACCGGGCGTAAACTCGACGTAACCGGCCGACATGCTGCGGGGTCACTCCGCCGACCAAACGCGACCAAATCTCGTCGGAGTACTCCGTTGACGCGCTGCCGGACGCGATCAGTGACGCTCGCCAGTCATGAATGATCCGTCCCTTGTCCCAATTGGTGGTGCTGATCAACTTGTTCCAGCGTCCCACGAACGGCTGCGAAGCCGCCAAATCCTCTCGGCCCGCTAAGACGCTCGCGGGTGTGTTCGAAACGGCACCGGCACCCGCGGAGGCGTCGCTGGCTGGATTGCGGCTCGCTGAGCGATCCGATCCGCCCCGATTCCCAGAAGCTGCTTCCCCGATCGTTTCCAGCCGATTCACCTCGCCTACTCCATCGCCCGATTGCATGTTGGTCCCAGTCCTTGTCGTACCCGAATCGCGGCGTTGAGGAGCTCGAAATCCCTCCGGGGATTTCCCGCCGTGAATGGTCAACGTACCCGGGACGCAGGCGGGCACAAGTCGAAAGGCCGTCGAGCCACGCAACGTTGCTCGGCGCTTGTCCTTACAGGCCGCGCGGCCGGCAAGGTCAATGTGGAAAACGTGTCTGCAGACAGCGAACAGCGAGGGGCGTTCGCAGTCTGACCGAAGCGTTCGCGATCAGGACGCGTCGGCCGGCTTGTGCCCGCCGGCACAAGCGACCGAACCTTGCCGGCCAGCGGACTATTGCGGCGCGCGGACAGCGGAGGTGAAGCCAGCGGCGCGATGAGCTCCATCGCAGAACGGCTTGTTGGCCGAAGCCCCGCAGCGGCAAAGGGCAATGGCAGCCTTCTCTGCGGGAATCGGCAAAAGTTTGCCTTCCGCGTCGAGCACCTCGACTGGGCAGGTAATCAACAGCGGGCCGTTATCGCGGACGGTGATTTTGGTCTGTGACATGGACGAGATCTTTCGTGGGGAAAAAAACATCGTGTCGAAGAGGAACGTTCCCGGGGATTTTAGCCCGCATCCGCTCGTCGACCACCCGCCTTGACGAACCCGCCGGCTGCTGCGAGGCGGTGGGGAATGAGTTGTTAGTTGTCAGTTGTCAGTTGTCAGTTGTCAGTTGTCAGTTGTCAGTTGTCAGTTGTCAGTTGTCAGTTGTCAGTTGTCAGTTGCTAGTTGCTAGTTG
>CAIXSC010000512.1 GCA_903921945.1 uncultured Planctomycetaceae bacterium | reverse complement strand
GTCAGATCGAAGGCTTTTGAACTCCAGAATCCGAGCAGCGGTTGGCTGGCAGGACCGTTTTTGACGTGCCGCGACTTCCGGCGCTGCTATCGCTTGACGGAGCGACTCGGAGCGATTCGCGCGGGTTGGTAGCCGTGACGCGCGGGCGGGGAACCGATATCATTCGGCCGGTTTCTGGTCGGCTGCCGGGTCCGGTTGCCAGGTTCGGCTGCCCTGTTTGGCTTCCGTACTTGGCTGCACCGGTCGGCGGTACTGCTTGACTTCTTTCTCGCTAGGGCTCCGATGATGCGCTCTCAATCCGGTTCCCGCTTTTCTCCGCTCGCCTGCCCAAGGACGGTCGGAATTCCGGCCTCCGCGGGGTTTGTGACTCGGCTCGCTGCAGTCACGTTGAATGCAGTCGCGTTGAATGCAGTCGTGATGGCGGCGGCCGCGTTGGCGGCGGTGATTTTCGCTGCTCCCTCGCCGCTTTCTGCTCAAACGCCTACGGCCGAGAAGGCCAAAGCGGCGGCCGGGCCGCCGCTCGCCGGAACTAAGCCGCTGACGCTCGAAGGCGATATCGCCTCGCAACTCGTCGACGGTGTCGATCGGTTTTTATTGCGGGAAATCGAACAATCCACCGCGCGTCGCGCCCCCTTCTGGAAACGCGACCTGTCCTCGGCCGACGCCTACACGAAATCGCTCGCCCCGAACCGCGAGCGGCTCGCGTTCATCGCCGGCGTTCGAGAACCCCGAGTAGCCTTCGACGCCCCGGAACTCGTCAGCACCACCGCCAAACCGGCGCTCGTCGCAACCGCCGCCACTTACGACATCTTCGCCATCCGCTGGCCCGCGTTCGCGGATGTCACGGGCGAAGGCCTGCTGCTCGTTCCACGCCAAGCCGCCGTCGCCCACGTGGTCGCCATCCCCGACGCCGATCAAACCCCCGAGCAACTCTGCGGGCTCGCCGATGGCATCCCGCCCGCCGCCCAGTTCGCCCGACGGCTCGCCGAAAGCGGCTGCCGCGTCGTCGTGCCCGTGCTCGTAAGCCGACAAATGAAACCCCGCGCTCCGCCAGGTCGACAAGGTGGCGCGAATCTGACCAACCGCGAATACATCTACCGCAGCGCCTTCGAACTCGGCCGTCATCTCATCGGCTACGAACTGCAAAAAGTCATGGCGCTCGTCGACTGGTTCGAAAAGGACGCCGGCGGCGGCCAAGCGAAGATCGGCGTCGCTGGCTACGGGGAAGGCGGACTGCTCGCCCTCTACGCCGGCGCGCTCGATCCGCGGATCGACGCGACATTGTCGAGCGGCTACTTCGGTCCCCGCGAAAACAACTGGGAACAACCGCTCGACCGCAACGTCTTCGGTCTCCTCGAACAGTTCGGCGACGGCGAACTGGCCGCCATGATCGCGCCTCGAGGCCTGACCGTCGAAGCGCTCGCCTACCCCGAGCTCGATCTGCCCGGCCAAGGCGGCGGACCCGCGAAACTGCGGCGCCCCGCCAGCTCCGCCATTGCCGCTGAATTCGCGCGCTTGCGACCCGAAATCGCCGGCGCGGCTCCGCGACGCGAGCTCGTCATCGCCGAACTAGCGGCGGCAGCCGTGCCTTTCGGCAGCCCGGAAGCCGTCGGCAAATTCCTGAAACAACTCGACGCCGCCGCGCTCGCTCCAAGCGGCGAACCGCCGACCGCGAAATCCGCCGAAGCGCCAACCGCAGCCAAAGCAGTCGCCGCCGAAGCCGCCGCCTTGGCGGCCGCCGCTGTCGAGGCTCGGCAACAACGGCAGATGCAGGAACTGGATCGGCACAACCAAGCGGTGCTAGCCGAAAGCGCTTACACTCGACAAGCGTTCTTCTCGAAGCTCGACACCGGTTCGAGCGAAAAGTACGCGAAGAGCGTCGAGTGGTACCGCGACTACTTCCGCCACGAAGTGGTCGGCGCGTTCGATCAACCGTTGCTGCCGCCCCAGCCGCGAAGCCGGCAAACGTACAACCACGAGAAGTGGATCGGCTACGAAGTGGTGCTCGATGTCTTTCCCGACGTGTTCGCCTACGGCGTGCTGCTCGTTCCAAAAGACCTGAAGCCGGGCGAAAAACGGCCCGTCGTGGTGTGCCAACATGGGCTCGAAGGCCGCCCCACTGACGTCTTCCTCAACGACCATCCGGCGTACCACGACTTCGCCGCGAAACTGTGTGAACGCGGCTTCATCACTTTCGCGCCGCAAAACCTCTACATCTTCAAAGACCGTTTCCGCACCTTGCAACGCAAGGCGAACACGATCAAAAAGACGTTGTTCTCGGTCATCGTGCCGCAACACCAGCAGATCGTGAACTGGCTGAAAACGCTGCCCAACGTCGATCCCGAACGGATCGGTTTCTACGGACTGTCCTACGGCGGCAAAAGCGCGATGCGGATCCCCGCGCTCGTGACCGACTATAAGCTCTCTATCTGCTCGGCCGACTTCAACGAATGGGTCGCCAAGAACGCGTCGACCCGCCTCCCCTTCAGCTACATGTGGACCGGCGAGTACGAAATCTTCGAGTTCGATCTCGGGAGCACGTTCAACTACGCGGAAATGGCCGCGCTCATCTGCCCGCGGCCGTTCATGGTCGAACGCGGCCACACCGACGGCGTCTCGACCGACGAATGGGTCGCGTTCGAATACGCCAAGGTGTTCAACCTGTACAGCCACCGGCTGAAAATCCCCGACCGTTGCGAAATGGAGGTCTTCGACGGCCCTCACACGATCAACGGCCAAGGCACCTACCGGTTCCTCCACAAACATCTGAACTGGGCCCCGCCCGCCGCAACCGCGAAGTAACTAGAAGTCACGCAAGGGTAACGTCGTGGACCACTCTGTGGACCAACGCCGCGCTGCCTCAGCCATCGAGGGGTTTATTCATGGGTCGAATCGTGGTTCGCAAGGCGAGTGTGTTTCACGCCCCCGGCCGTGGGTCGCAGCGGACTCTCTGCACAGCCCTGTTCCTGGGCCTCTGCGGCCTGCTGCAGTCGCTGCCCGAACCGCTGACGGCGCGCGCGGTTCTCGGACAGGATGCGGCGGCGAAGACGCCTGCGCAGACGCAGGCTCAGGCGGAGGGGCAGGCTCAGCCGCAAACCGGTGCCGCAGCCAATCCCACGACCGCCCCGGCGATCGAACGAGTGCTGCCACCCGCCGGAACACCGCTCGCGCCGGCCGTCCGCGAAGAGCTTGTGAGCGCCACCCGCACGCTGCGCGGACGGTTGGCGAATGTCGGCAACCACGAACTGTTGGCCGACATCGAGGTGTACGTGAAAGCGCTCGAACTGGCCCTCGAATTCGGCGAGTTCTACGCGCCCAAGGATGTGGAAAAGGCCCGTTTCGCGATCGCCGAAGCGGAACGCCGGTTGGCGGCGGTAGCGGCGGCGGCGGCAGGGGAAACGGCCGCGGCAGAAAAGCCAGTCGACTGGCCCCGAAAGACGGGGCTCACGGTTCGTGGATTCCGTTCGCGACTTGATGGGTCCGCTCAGCCGTACGGC
>CAIXSC010000511.1 GCA_903921945.1 uncultured Planctomycetaceae bacterium | reverse complement strand
ATTGGTTTGAATGTGAACAATTCGCTGGCCGACGCTCCCGCGGATGTGCAGGCGCGGGCCACTTCGCTGATCGATTGGGTGGGCGGCCGGCCCCGGGATCGGACCGCGACCTTGGTGTCGTTGATCGACGCGTTGCGGGACGAGTTGACGCTGTGGCTGAACGCCGCAACGCCGCCCGGCGACGAGCAGTGGCTTGCCCAGCGTTGGCGACCCTACTGTTTTTTGGCCGGTAGAACCGTGCGGATCGATGCGGCGGGAAAGGGAATCGCCGGCAAATGCCTCGGTGTGTCCAACGCCGGCGAACTGCTCGTGCGCACCGAGGACGGTGGCACCATCGCCTGCCGATCAGGCGTTGTCGCCAGCTACGACGCCTTGTGAGCGGCACGCGGTTGAATCTGGGCGTCAGTCGACGAACTTCTTACCTTGCCACGAGTCGCGTCGTTCGAATTCGGCTTCGATCGCGAGCTTCACGGCCGGTTTGTCGAGGCACCATGACGGTCCGATGAAGTAGTCGGGGGGAGCGTCGCCGCTGATGCGTTCAACGACGGTTTCCGGCGGGAGCAGTTCGAGGAAATCGACCAGCGTTTCGACGTACTCTTGGCGTTCCATCAATTGCACCTCGCCCCGGGCGACTTGGTCGGCAAGCGGCGTATGCTGCACGGCGTACAGGTTGTGGACCTTGACGGCGTCGAGTCGCAGCCTGGCCATTTCGCGCGCGGTGGCGAGCATGTCGTCCCGCGACTCGCCGGGTAAACCGAGGATGACGTGCGCGCAAATCTCGAACCCGCGGCCGCGACTGCGGGCCACCGCGTCTGGAAAGACGTCGTAATGATGCCCGCGGTTCATCCAATCGAGCGATCGGTCGTGGATCGTTTGAATCCCGTACTCGACGGAGACAAAAGTTCGTCCCGCCAGTTCTTGAAGCAGGTCGAGCACATCGTTGGGAACGCAGTCAGGGCGGGTTCCGATCGCGATCCCGACAATTTGAGGATGCTCAAGCACGCGGAAGTAGGCGGCGCGAAGCCGCGCGACGGGCGCGTAGGTATTGGTGGCCGGCTGAAAATAGGCTTGGAAGTGGTCGCAGTCGTAGCGGCGTTTCAACCGCCGGATGCCCTCGTCGATCTGGCTAACCAGGTCTTGCCGCGGCAGACGGCGACTCGGGCTGAAACTGCGATTGTCGCAGAACGAACAGCCGCCGATAGCGACGGTGCCATCCACGTTGGGGCAAGTGAAACCCGCATCGACACTCACCTTCTGAACACGATGGCCAAACCGGCGGCGGAGAAAATCGTGATACGCGTGGTAGCGAAGTCCGGCCGCTCTCCACGCTGGCCGGGCCGACGGCGGCGACGGAGTTTCGGTAACGGCCGGCTGAGGTGGTGCGGGAAGGCCTGCGGCGGCGGAACCCGTGGCTGGCTCGAACATGGTGTTGGCGCTAGGGCTTGGTGGAGAGGATGGAGGAACGGGTGTCGGACACGGGCGACAGGAATGACGACCGTACGGCGCGCGGCACACCGCCGGCCGTGGCGAGCGGCTTCGGCGAGTCCGCGGTAGGGGCAGCGCCTCGCCTGAAACTCGTTGACGGCAAGTGGTGCCCGGATAAACTTGGAACGGAGGCTGGGTCGGGCGTAAAGATGGAGTGAATTCTTCAGGGAAATGAATCGAGTGAGGACGTCGGGAGCACCGCGTAGGTGGCTGAACCGGCCACGACGGAGGTGGCACGTTGTCTAAACGGGTGGTGCAGACGATCCGTGGCGGCGACGTTAGCTCATCATATCGGTGCGGGCTTCGAAGTAACAAGGGAACGGTCGCATGGCAGACGTCAAGACAGGGATGGAAGCGATCTATGGAACTCTCGTGCCGACGGGCGGTGGCGATCCGATTCCCCTTCGCAAGCAGGATCTCATGGTGGGGCGGGCCGAGTCTTGCGACATTGTGCTTCGCTTCCCGAACGTGTCGACCCGCCACTGCCAGTTACAGCTTAAGGAAGGGTACTGGTTGATCACGGACCTCGACAGCCGCAACGGCACCAAAGTTGGTGGCGAACGGATCTCGCGGAAGCGGATCGACCCCGGACAGCGGGTTTCGATCGCCAAGCATGACTACACGCTTGAGTACTCGCCGGTGGACAACGGAGCGGTCGGACCGCCGGTCATCGAAGATGAAGTCGATCAGTTCATGAACGCTTCACTGCTGCAGCGAGCGAACTTGCAGCGGAAGGTCTCGTTTGAAGAGGCGAAGCGTAGCGGCGTGAAGAAGCCGACGCCGCCGACGCCGCAGCCCAAGCCTGGCCAAAAACGCTGGAGTTAGCGTGCGGCGACCCGTCCACGGCGAACGGTTCGCTGTTTCGCGCATCTGCTGGCACTGGAGTTCGCGGGCTCGGAAGTTCGCAGGCTCGGGAGTTCGCAGGCTCGGGAGTTCGCAGGCACTGGAGTTCGCAGGCTCGGAAGTTCGCGGGCTTGGGAGTTCGCAGGCTCGGAAGTTCGCGTAACCGCGTCGAGCGTTTCTCGGGAGCGAATGGACGGAACGCACGTGGCGGCGTTTTTCAGACGCATCGAACACTGCCTACTGCCCAGTTCATCCGGCCTTTGGTACGGTTACTGGCGAAGCGTCCGAAGCGTCCGAAGCGGGCGGCGTTCGGGCTTGTCGTGCGGCATGGGATGTTCGAGTTTTTCGTGATGAAGGGGGAAGCAATCGATGTCGGGAGCAGCCGCGAGCGGAGTGGGGCGGGAGCCGATGTTGGCGCACATGGTGTACTTCACGTTGAAGGATCGGTCGCCGGAGGCGATCCAGGGGTTGGTGGCGTCGTGCCACAAGTATCTGAGCGGCCATCCGGGCACGGTGTTGTTCGCGGCCGGGACGTTGACACCGGATTTGGCACGTGAGGTGAACGACCGGGACTTCGATGTGGCGCTGCAACTGGTGTTCGAGAATCGAGCGGCCCACGACGCCTACCAGACGGCGGCGCGGCATCAGGCATTCATCGCGGAAAACAAGCCGACTTGGGCTCGGGTGCGGGTTTTCGACGCCGACGTGACTTAGGCGATGGATTCCGGCGATTGACCGAGAATCCCCCTTGGACAAAATTCGGCCATCGAGTATTCTCCAGCCATGAAGTGCAGGGCGGGGTGTGGCTCAGCCTGGCTAGAGCGCTTGGTTCGGGACCAAGAGGTCGCAGGTTCAAATCCTGTCACCCCGACTTACAGAACCGAAGAGCCCGCCCTCTCCAGTTCGGAGATGGATAACTCCTGACTGGAGAGGGCATTCGGTTCTTTTTCCGCGCGGTGTCTTCTCGAACCGCAGCTCTATTTTGTCGATCAGCTCGCGATACGCCTCGCGTCTTCTGGCTGGTTCGGCGTTCTCCATGTCGGATTTGATTCGGCCCAGCCGGGCGACAACCAATTCCGTTTCATCCATCACCGTCGTCGGGCCACTGGCGGCCTCGATCGAACGGAGTTGATCGCGAGCGTGATCCCGCTGTCGTTTGAGCGTGGTCAACTTTTGGCCGACCAGTTCGAGGATCTCTGACGGCGCTCGAAGGAAGTTCTCGGTTGCGCGGTCGATCTCGCGATCGAGGTCGGCGATTTGTCGCTTGATGGCGTCCGTGGAAGCTTGGCCTCCTTCGCGCCGTTCATCGAGCAGCCGTGTCAGCTTGGACCTGATTCGCTTCACGCTGTCCTCGGAGAACAGGGACTCCTCCAGATTGCGGTCTAGGATTTCCACCAACAATTCCTGGTTGACGGCGTGGTACCCGCAGCCCTGCGGATTGTTACGTCCGCTGCGACAGTAGGTTGAGCAGATGTACTTTGGATAGCGGTACTCCGTTTCGCCCTTCCGGCGCTTGAGGGTGCTTCCGTGCATTTTGCATCCGCATCGGGCGCAGAACCCTGCCCCGAAAGTCAGCCAGGCACAGCAGCACAGAAGAAGATTGTCCTGTTCATCGCGGTCCTCGCCGGTTTCCTTACGCCGTTTGACGTCTCCGCGGTGAACATCGCGCTCCCGTCCATCGGCACGCAGTTCCACCTCGACGCGATCACCCTCTCGTGGATCGCGACCGCGTACCTGCTCGCAT
>CAIXSC010000510.1 GCA_903921945.1 uncultured Planctomycetaceae bacterium | reverse complement strand
GACACGGCAACCGAGTCCGGCCCGTCGCGGCCGCGGTCGGTCAACATCGCGGCGGGTCGCCGGTTCTGGTCGTTCCAGCCGCTCGCGCCCCGGCCGTTACCGCAACTGCGACCGCAAGTGTTGTCGCCCGTGTCGCCGACTTCGCCTGGGTCGCTCACATCGCCCGTGTCACCGACATCGCCCGTGTCACCGACGTCGCCCGTGTCGCCGACGTCGTCCGTGTTGCCGCAACCGCCTCGCAACCGGATCGACCCGTTCGTGCTCGAAGCGCTTCCGCGCCAGGGGCTCGAGCCTGCGGCAGAGGCCGCGCCGCGCACCTTGCTCCGCCGCCTCTCCTTGGATCTGCGCGGCTTGCCACCGACCGTCGATGAATGGGAGGAGGCCGGGGCGAGCGACTCGCCCGACCGCTACCAGCGTTGGCTCGACCGATATCTTGCCTCCCCGCAATACGGCGAGCGTTGGGGCCGTCACTGGCTGGATGTCGCGCGATATGCCGAGGATCATCCGACATCCGAATCAACCTGCGTGGCCCCTCGTTTTCCGTTTCGGTATCGCGACTGGGTGATTCGCGCGTGGAACGAAGACATTCCCTATGACGAGCAGGTGCGACGCCAACTGGCGGCCGACCTGATGGAGTTGCGAACGACGGCTCCCGAGCAACTCGCGGCGCTTGGCTTCCTTGGCCTATCTCCCGTTTATCACAAGGAGCCCAAGTTAGCGGCCGATGTGATCGCGACGATCGTGGCCGACGAATGGGACGAGCGGCTGGACACCGTGACGCGCGGATTCCTAGGGCTGACCGTGGCTTGTGCCCGTTGCCATGACCACAAGTTCGACCCGGTGCGGACCGAGGACTATTACGCGTTAGCAGGTGTCATGGCGAGTACCCAGGTGGTCGAATGGCCGCTGGAGGCCGCGCCGCGCGAAGCGGCCGAGGCGCTTACCGAGGTCCAGCGGCAAATCGTCGACACGCAGTTGCGGCTCGATTACGCCAAAAAACATCGCGACACCGCGAAACGCGAAGGCCAGGACACGGCCTCCCACGAAGCGGCGGTGGGGGCGGTCGACGCCGAGCTGAAACGGCTAAAGGCGATCGCGTTGTATCAGGGGCCGATCGCCAACACGGTTCGCGATGCCAGCCTGTGGCTCAACGGCAACGACCCCGCCTGGACCTATCTCGACTACCGCCCTGGCGAACCTCGCGACTTACCCGTCTTCATTCGCGGTAACGCCAACCGCCACGGCGCGATCGTGCCGCGCCGTTTCCTGGAAGTGCTGGCGCCCGCCGCTGGCCCTCCGACATTCCCCAGCACCGCGAGCGGCCGCCGCGAATTAGCGGAAGCGATCGTGACACAAGCGGGACCGCTGGCTGCGCGCGTGATCGTGAATCGCGTTTGGGCCTGGCATTTCGGCGAGGGGCTCGTACGCACGACTAGCAACTTCGGCCAACTGGGCGAGCGTCCTTCGCACCCCGACTTGTTGGAAGATTTGGCTGCCCGTTTTGTCAACCACGGCTGGTCGCTCAAGTGGCTCCATCGGGAAATCCTCGCGTCGCACACTTGGCGTCAAGCGGCG
>CAIXSC010000509.1 GCA_903921945.1 uncultured Planctomycetaceae bacterium | reverse complement strand
GGTCCGAGCGATTCGAGCAGCGCCGCGTTCATCGACGATTTCGCCCGCGAACCGACGCCCGAGGAAGCCGTCGTGGCCCAGGATTTGCTCGAACACGTTCTGAAGCCGCTGGACGCTGACCAGCGCCGGATGGTCGAGTTGCGGCTCGAGGGCCACAGCTTCGAGGAGATCGCGCGGCAGATCGGACGCTCCGAATCGATCGTCAGACGCCTCACCGACAAGGTCAAGCAGGCGATGGAAGCCAGTCTTTAGTCCCTTCTCTGAAACGGCTCATGGATACTCCACACCCGCCCTTTGACTCGTTTCAGGCCGCCTGGGATTTCGATACCGCGTGGCAGGCGTGGTCGTCGGGCTCCTCGGGAAAAACGCCCGATTTGGCCGATTACTTTCCGCCGTCACCGCCGCCCCGTGACTTCGTGGTCGAACTGGTCAAAATCGACCTCGAATTCCGCTGGCGGCTCGCGGACAGGATGGTGGAAGCGGACGCTGCCGTTGCTCCTCAACCGATGGAGCCAGCCGTTGGCGGCGCTGAACAATCGGCACCGGAGAACATTGTTGCATTGCCGTGCCGGCCCAAGTTGGAAGATTACTTGGCCCGCTTTCCAGTCCTCGGCGAAGCCGCGAATCTGCCCGTCGAACTGATCCAACTCGAATGCCGTGTTCGGTGCCGGTATGGCGACCGGCCCACGGTCCAGGAGTACGTGTCACGTTTCGCAACCCATGGCGAGACACTTCGGGAGATCATCGAAGCGGAGTGCGACACCATCAACCTCAACGCGAAAGCCCGTCCTGTCGGGGAAAACGCTGGCCGAGCGGCCGCTCGCGAACCGGCTGGCGGTTCAGCAGACTCGTCGCTCGAGCGTTATCGGAAGATCGAGAGGCTGGGCGAAGGCGCGTTCGGCACCGTCTGGCAGGCCGAGGACGGCGAGCTCGGCAGGAAGGTGGCGTTGAAAGAGCCGCGTGCGGATCGTATCCGCATCCAAGCGGATATCGACAGGTTTTTGGCTGAGGCGCGCGTGCTCGCCAGCCTCGACCACCCCAACATTGTGCCCGTTTACGATTTTGGTCGCACGGCGGATGGGTCCTGCTACGTGGTCTCCAAATTCATCGAAGGTATGGATTTGGCGAAGTACCTCCAACAACAAACGCTGTCGTTCGCACAGGCGGCGGAGTTGGTCGCCACGGTGGCCGAAGCGCTCCAGCAGCCCCACAATCGCGGTCTCGTCCATCGGGACATCAAGCCCGCCAACATCTTGATGGATAGCCGGAACCAACCGCACGTCGTGGACTTCGGCTTGGCCATTCGCGACGAGGATTACGGGAAGCAGCTAGGGATCGGCGGCACACCGGCCTACATGAGTCCCGAACAGGCGCGTCCCGAGGGCCACTTGATCGACGGCCGCTCCGACATTTTCAGCCTCGGAGTGGTTTTGTATCAGCTCCTTACCGGCGTCCTGCCGTTTCATAGCGGGGATACGAAGGCGGTGCTGGAGATGATCAAGTTGGATGAACCGAAACCGCCGCGGCAACGGAACGACGCGATTCCCCGGGAACTGGAGCGTATCTGTTTGAAGGCGTTGTCGAAGCGGGCGTCGGATCGCTATCCGAGCGCCGCCGATCTAGCGGCCGATTTGCGGCAATGGACGGAGGCGCCGGCCATGGGGAACAACTCCGCGGCGCCCGTGCGGATTGTTCCCAAAGGATTGCGATCGTTCGACGCTGGTGACAGCGACTTTTTCCTCGATCTGCTCCCCGGTTCCCGAGGGCGGGACGGCCTGCCCGAGCCATTGCGGTTTTGGAAAGCGGTTTTCGAAGAGACCGATCCGCAGAAGACATTCCGCGTGGGCCTGATCTTCGGCCCAAGCGGTTGCGGCAAATCATCGCTCATGAAGGCCGGGTTATTGCCCCGCCTGGCGGATCACGTTGTTCGCGTCTTCGTGGAGGCTTCGCCCGACCAGACGGAGCACCGACTGCTGGAGGGACTGCGCCGCGCGTGTGGCGACCTGCCACGCGAGGCTCGGCTCATCGATACGATGGCGGCGATTCGCCGGGGGAAGGGGCTGCCG
>CAIXSC010000508.1 GCA_903921945.1 uncultured Planctomycetaceae bacterium | reverse complement strand
GTCCAGAAACGGTCGCGCCGGCGGCTGAAACGATACGCGCCTGGCTGTTGTTGTCCAGCTTCGCTTCGGCATTCGGGATTCCGACCAAGGCATAGGCGGTGGCGCTGGCCTTCGATGTGAGACTGACCGATTCATGGCCGGATTGGATGGTCACGCTGTCGCCAGACACGGTCGAATTCGCCTCCATGCTGACCTCGGTCTTGTCGTAGATCGTGGTGAGCGCGTTGGCGGTGGCGCCAGTTCCGAATCCGTCGGCCTCCTCATTCGCCGTATTGGTTAACGACATGGCTGTGATTCGGGCCCCAACCGTGACCGCCCCGCCCTGAAGCAACGCATGTTCGCCGATCGTCGTGGTGGTCATCGCCGGGCTTCCAACCGCTCCGAGATTCAGCGTCGTGGTGTTGGCGGCGACCGCGATACCGCCTCCCGCCACAACCGACGAATCGGCGGTGGCCGCCGTATCGCTCCGCGACTCGACCAGTAACACGCCCTTGGTCTGCAGCTCCGCGGAATTCCCGATAGCGATCGTCGCGGCATGGGAAACTGTGGTGGTTACCGTGGCCGAGGCAACCGCAACCAACCCGCCACTGACGCCTCTGCCCTTTGCGTCCGCATCGGTGGACGTCGTCGCAAGAACCGAGATGCTGCCGAGGGTTCCCGCGTCGTCCCCCGTGGCATGAATCACCACATTCGCGGCAATTCTGAGGTCGCTCTCGGGCTTAACGTCCACGGTCGAGTTCGACACGCCAACGGCGACGACACCGCCGCCGTCTCCCTCAGCAGTGGCGGTCGCCTTGCCGATCGATGTGGAAGCGATCTCGATGTCGCGCACAGCCGTCAGCATTGTTCCCATGCCGACCACGAGCTGGACCGCAGGCGTCGCTGTCAGATTGGTGGTCACGGACGCGACTTGCACAATTCCGCCCGAAGCGTCGCTGGCGTTGGCGCTCGCCGTGCCGTCAGCCGCGTCTGGCGATTGGTCCGAGTCGAGCACCGGTGCTACGGTCGGCGCTGTCTGGCCATGAATCGCGACAATGGTGATATCGCGTCCCGCCCTAAGTTGGGCCGACTCCGCCACCGATGTGCTCACCGCGGGATCGAGCGTCGCCTTGGCGTTCAGCACCGTGACCGCCACCCCGCCGCCACCGCCGCTATCGTTGGTGGTGTCTGCGTCGGTCCGCGAGTCGGCTTCGACGGTGATGTCGGTGGTCACAGACACGATGCCACCGATCCCGGCGTTCACCGTGGGTTTCGTGGTGGCAGTCACGTTGGCCACACTCACCTGCACGAGGCCACCGCCGCCGGTATCGGAACCAGCCACCGTCCGATCGTTGGCGATCGCTCGAACCACCACGTTCGATGCGCCGGACCGGCCACCGTCGATGCCTGTCACGTCGCCGAGCAACAGTGCTTCGGTGGCGCTCTGGTTGATAGCGGTGGGTGTGCTGTTCTGAACGTTTATGGCGCCGCCAGCGTAATTGACCGTGTTGGCGGAGGCGAGATTCCGGGAGCGCGCGGTCACCGTGATGGCGCCGGTGGAGTTCGCGGCCGGAACCAAAATCGCGGCGCCGGCGGCCACTTTGGCCCAGGTGATGCTTTTGACCGTCGAATCGATGTTGAGATTGGTCACCGCAACGCCACCGCCGCCGTCGGAGCGGCTGCTGGTATAGGCAGTCGAGTCAGACTGCGCATCGACGCTTAGCGAACCGGTCACCAAGGTAATGCGGGCATCGCCCGGAATACTCGCTTCCGTCCGCCGATTGAGGCGTGCTTGCGAGTTGGCGACTGAAACCCCGACCACCCCGACACTCCCCAGATTGGTTTCGGGAGTCGCGGTGCTCGAATCGCTGGCCCACACTCGAATGTTGTTGGCCGAAAAAGTGGTGCGGCCGGTCAGTCGCGCCACCGTCGAACCGTCGATAGACGCATCCGACGACATTACGCCGACCGCGACTGCACTCCCAGCGCCACCCCTGACCAGCGGATGGATGTCCTCGATCGAGTTAGCAGTGATCGAGATGTCATGACCGGTCGCCGTCAACAGCGAGTCGACCACATAGGCTTGCGTGGCCCCGTGGACAGCGGTCGTCGCCGAGAACGTGGCGACTCCTACCCCGATCGAGATCGAAACCGCGACGGTCGTGGAGGTCGTCGATATGGTTGGCGTCGAGGTGGCCGACACGGCAATATCGCCGGCCAGGGCTGAAATCGTCGCACCGTCGACATAGGCCGACACATCGTTCGAGATGGTGTCGGCTCCACTTCCCACCGCGACACCGACCCCTGCTAAACCGGCTGAGAGCGCCAACGATAGGGTGTACGATGAAATGACGCCGTTGTCACGGGCGGACACGGCAACGCCCGCCGCCGCCGTGATGGAACTGTCGTCAATGAACGCGGCAACATCGTTCGACAAGCGGTTCGAGGCTTTAAGCACTCCGACGGCAACTCCAAAACTTACCTTGGCTACCGCCACGGCCACCGCGGCTGAGAATGTCGTCGCGTCCAGTGACGCTGTCTCGGATGCCGTCACGTGGACCGATCCTGTCCCCGTGGTTGTGAAGTTGTCCGCGTTCTTGATGTGCGCATCGAGATTGTTTTCGATCACGTTTTCAGCGATCGCGACCCCAACAGCAACAGCCAAGGCGCCCTTGCTGCCAAACGATACGGCGAGAGTCGCCGCGCCGGTCACCGCCGTGATCGACGACGTGTCGGTGGCCTGAAGCGTGACGCCGCGGGCATGAATACCATCAGCGCCATCGCCATCGATGGTCGCGGCGACGTTGATCGAAACGCCATTCGTGGCCCGGGCGCCGGCGCCGCTGCCGGCCAAGCCAATGCCCAACGATCCGCCGACCGCCGCGGCGAACGCGCCGACAAACGCATCGATCGATTGCTGCGCGCTGGCTGTCAGGACCAAGTTGCCCGCCGTCGCATTCACACTCGAGTCGACGATGCGCGACCGGACCTGCGCTAAATCGTTCGAAGTGATGATCGCCGAGTTTCGCATACCGGCCGTATCGTCTTGATCCGTGCCGATCAGGTTGCGGGCAATCGAGGCGCCGATTGCCAAGCCGGCCCCGGGTTTCTTGCCAACCCCGATCGCCAACGATGCGCCCACAACAGTGGCCGAAATCTGGGGCTCAAAAACCGAAAAACGACCGCTCGGGTCCTTCGAGATGATGACCGATGTCCCGGACGAACGATCGGTCACCGACCACTCGAGCCCCGTGTCATCGCTGGGATCAATCAGATTCGTTCCAGTGTCCACCTTGCGAATGGTGACTGACAGATCATTGGGGTCGTTCGACAATTCGATCCCGGCGGCGGCCAGGATCGCCTGGAGCGACTCCTTGAACACATTGTCGATGGTGACATCGGTTGGATCGGGAGTTCCCGCTTCGTACGAGGTGCCGTTGATGGTGGCGTCCACTGCCAACAGATCTGTCTGCCCAGCATCGTCGAGTCCAACGGCGAAATCGCTTCCCGCGGTCAGAGGTTGCCTGCCGGCGGCCGAACTGGCGCTGGCGGTAATGGTCACGGGCCCGCTGGCGCTCAACCGGCTGTGTTCCACCCAAGCATTGGTTCGGGTACCGATGACGTTAGTCGACTCGGCCCCTGCCCCGCTGAGCGCCACGCCCACCCCCTTCGAGAAACCGGCCGCCAGCGAGGCGGCGACCGCGACCGAGTGAATCGTCGCCTGATCGGTTGCGGTGACCGAGATGCCACCTGTGCTCAACACGTCATCCGCGTTCTTGATATGAGCACCGATTTGGCTCGCGATCCGATTCTCGGACAACGAAACGCCGATGGCGATCGAAACCGCGGCCTTCTCGGAGAACGATGCCGCGAGCGCGGCCCCGATCGCGGTCGACGTGATCTTGGACGTGTCGTTGGCCGACAGCGTGATCGAGGTCGCATGAATGCCGCCAGAGTGGTCACCGTCGATAAACGCTTCTACTTTGCTAGCCACTTGGTTGACCGCATCGGAGCCCGAACCGCCTGCCGCGCCGCTAAACTTCTTGGACGCCGCAATGGCAGCCGAAGCGGCGACCACCGCTGCTTCGATGGTTTCCGTGGCGACCGCCGTCGCGCTCAACGCGCCGCCGATCTCGAGACTGGAGTTTTCGACATACGCGCGGGTTTGCCCGGAAGTCCGCGATTCGCCCAACGCGGGATCCCAGCCGATGAAATTGCGTGCCAACGCCGCGCCGATCGCCACGCCCACGCCATCATCCAGGCCGCCTCCAACAGCCAGCGACGCCCCAACGATTATCGCGGTGATGTGCGAATCATTGGACGCCGTCACCGACACGCCACCAGTCGCGGTGC
>CAIXSC010000507.1 GCA_903921945.1 uncultured Planctomycetaceae bacterium | reverse complement strand
TACGCGGCGCCGGCGGGTTGCGCTTTTTTCTTCGAATTGCCGTGGGGCATGTTCTACGGCTTTCCGCAAATCGACGAATTCGGGGTCAAGGTGGCCAACCATGCGGGCGGCGAGGAGGTCGGCAATCCGCTAGCCTACGATCGCTCGCCCGACGACGATGATCGGCGGCTCGTGGAAACGTTTGTCGGGGCCTACATGCCCGGACTCACTCGTGCCCATCGCCGGCATGCGACCTGTCTTTACACAATGACACCGGATGGCCATTTTGCGATCGATCGACATCCGGACTGCGAGCAAGCGGTGTTTGCCGCCGGACTGTCGGGTCATGGTTTCAAGTTCGCATCGGTGCTTGGCGAGTTGCTTGCTGGGTGGGCCCTGGACGGGGCTCCCAGCCTGCCTGTTGAATTCCTGGGATTGAACCGATTCGCCGGAGCCCACCGATGAGCGGCGACTCCGTGGCAGGGACCGAACGGTTCTCGCGAGCGATGCTGGGGACCGTTCAATTTGGAATGCCCTACGGCGTGGCCAACCGCACGGGCATGCCCGACGAGAACCTGGTGGCGGCGATTGTCTCGGAGGCTGTGGATGGCGGTGTGACGGCGTTCGACACGGCCGCCAGCTACGGCGTGAGCGAAGAAGTGCTCGGGCGGGTGTTTCAGCGGTTGGGCTTGCGCGACCGGGTGACGGTGGTGACGAAGGTCCGCCCGTTGAGCGATGCGGATCGGTCGGATGCCGCGCGGGCACGGGAGGCGATCGAACGCTCGGTCGCCGAGTCGCGCCGGAAGCTGGGATTGGAACGGATCGCGGCGGTGTTGTTTCATCGCGAAGAGGACGCGCGTTGGCTCGATGAACTGCGGCGACTGGCGGATCGCGGCTGGTTCGCGCGCTGCGGCGTTTCATGCGACAACGTGCCCGGACCGGCGGTGGCGTTCGCCTCCGACCCACGAGTCGCCGCGCTGCAATTGCCCGCGAACCTGCTCGACACTCGCCACCTGCGCAGCGGCGTATTGGCGGCCGCGGCGCGTCGTGGCGTGGCCGTGTTTGTGCGGAGCGCCTTTTTGCAGGGGCTGCTGTTGATGCCCGAAGCATCGGTTCCCGCGGCGCTGGCTGGCGTGGTGCCGTGGCGTCGCATGCTGCAGCGGATCGCGGCCGACGCGGGGTTGGAAATGGGGGAATTGGCGATCCGCTATCTGCTGGCGATCGAGGGAGTCACCAGCGTCTTGATCGGCGTGGAAACGCGGGAACAGCTTCGGCAAAACGTCTCCTACTTCCAACGCGGACCACTTCCTGCCGATCTGCTTGCCGCCATCGAGCGACTAGCGCTTTCGCCGAGCGAGCTGGAAATCACCCCGCGGTTGTGGCCGCCGCGTTGAGATCGTGCCGGCTTGTCGGCGGATCCGCCCACGACCGCGGGCCGCTCTCGGTGGAGGTGGGCGAAGAGATGGGGGACCGTCCCGTCGAGTCGCCAGCGCATCGAGATAGGATTCGGTAGACTACCAGCCCTTCGTACAGCTCTGATTCTTTTCCTCGGGAGAAACTGTCGTGATGACGCGCGTGATGAGTGGATTGCTTGCCGCGGGGCTTGTGTGGTTGGCGGCCACGGCCTCGATGGCCACGGCTTCGGCGGCCGACTTCTTTTTCAAAGACGGCGATGTGGTCGTCATGATTGGCGACAGCATCACCGAGCAACACCTGTACTCGAACTACGTCGAGATGTGGTCGGTCACCCGGTTTCCGAAATGGAAACTCACGTTCCGCAATGTGGGCATCGGCGGAGATCGCTCGGTCGGCGGCAACTCGCGATTCGCGCGCGATGTTTTGGTGCATAAGCCAACCGCGATGACGGTGGACTTCGGGATGAACGACGGCGGTTACCGGCCGTTTGGCGACGACACTTTCAAGCCGTACATGGACGGATTGCAAGGGATGGCGGACCAAGCGAAGGCGGCGAAGATCCGCACCGCGTGGGTGACCCCGCAACCGCTCGATACGGGCGATCCAGGGGCTACCGCGTTGACTGGCTACAACCAAACGCTCGAACGGTTTTCAGCCGGTGTCAGGACGATCGCCGACAAGAACGAGGGACTGTTCGTAGACCAGTTCCACCCGTATCTCGCGGTGCTTGACAAGGTTCGAGGTGGCGGTCCGAAGTATGAGCGGATCACGGGTGGCGACGCGGTGCATCCGGGACCGCCCGGACAAGCGTTGATGGCCGCCTCGATTCTCCAAGGCCTGAGTTTCCCGACGCTCGTGTCGGCGGTGGAACTGGATGGAACGACTGGAGCGCTGGTGGGCGAGAAGAATTGCAAGGTCGAACAGATCGCGAAGAAGGACGGCGGCTTGGTCTTCACGCGACTCGACAACGCGTTGCCATTCTTTCCCGGCGAGGCCGCCAGCATCTTGGCCTTCGCGCCGCTCCTCGAAGACTTGAATCAATACAGCCTGAAGGTCACCGGACTGGCGGCCGGCAAGTACGTGGTCAAGCTCGATGGCACGCCGATCGGCGAGTACACGGCGGAGCAATTCGCGACCGGTGTCAATTTGGCGGCCGGCGTGCTGGCGAAAGGTCCGATCGCCGACCAAGTGAAGGCGGTGAAGGCGGCGGTGGAGAACAAGAACCGCTACCACCACGACATGATTTTCCGCGGCATCGTGCTGTCCGGCACTCCCGAGTGGATTTACAGCGTCATACCGCGCGAGGAACTGGAAGCGAAAAAGCAAAAGCTGATCGTCGATCGATTGGCCAAGGTCGCGGAACTGGACGGCGAGGTCGCCAAGACGTTGTTGATGAAACCTCACACGGTCGAATTGCAACTTGTCAAGTAACTTGCGGAGCGATGCGCCTCGCTGCCCATGGTCGCCGATCCGGCTGCGGGCCGGCCGGGACGAGCAAAATGAAGATGGCTCAAGCAGTTCGAAGCGATCGACTGGCACTCATACGGGTGTCAAAGCCGATCGCTGTGCGGATCGTCGTGGCGATCGTCGTTTGCGGTTGCCCGTTCCGGGATCGCCCGACGGCTGCGAACCCGCCTGCGGCCGCGAACTCGGCCGCCTCGAACTCGACCGCCGCGAACGCGCCGGCCGTCTCAAACTCGACCGCCGCGAACTCGCCGGCCGTCTCAAACGCGGCCGCCTCGAACGCGGCCGCCTCGAACGCGGCCGCCTCGAACGCGGCCGCCTCGAACGCGGCCGCCTCGAACGCGGCCGCCTCGAACGCGGCCGCCTCGAACGCGGCCGCTTCGAACCCGCCTGCGGCCTCGAAC